>JAGWST010000515.1 GCA_028869325.1 bacterium
AAATCCCCTCGGTGAGCCGTCCGACGTCGGCAGGCGAGAGCCGCCCGGCGATCGCGGCGCGGTAGGTCTTCTCGACGCCGTAGCGCGGATGCGTCAGTGCGTGCACCATCTCGCCGTCGTCGGTCAGCAGCAGGACGCCCGAGGTGTCCCAATCCAGCCGCCCCACCGGGACCAGGCGCCCCATCCCGCCGGGGATGAACGCGGCGACCGTGCTGCGCCCCTGCGGATCGTCGAGCGTGGTCACCGTCTCCAGCGGCTTGTTGAGCACGAGGTAGCCGCGCTGGGCGCGCGGCGCGATCCGCTCTCCCCCCACTTCGACGATATCGCCGGCACCGACGCGCCGCCCCAGATCGCGCACCGCCTCGCCGTTCACCCGCACCTCCCCGCACGCGATGCGGGCATCGGCATCGCGCCGCGAGCAGATGCCGGATTGGGCGATGTAGCGGTTGAGTCGCATCTCCGCGGGGCGCGGGCTCGGGGGCTCGCTGTGCTTCAACGTTCCTCTCTTCGCAAAAAAAGAGAGGCGGGCATGGCGCCCGCCTCTCCACCAGAGTGCAGCGAGCGCCCGCTATCGTTCGTCGTCGTAGCCGCGAGCAAGCGAGAGCGCTTCCTTGGTGATCGTCTGAAGAAACTCTTCGTTAGTACGGGTCTGCGCAAGCTTATCCAACACCAGCTCCGTCATCTCCGATTCCTTGATGATGTTGAACGCGCGGCGCAACATCCAGATCTTGCGCAGCTCGAGCTCGCCCAGCAGCAGCTCCTCGTGGCGCGTGCTGGAGCGCTTGATGTCCACGGCCGGGAAGACGCGGGACTCCGCCAGCTTGCGGTTGAGGTTGAGCTCCATGTTGCCGGTGCCCTTGAACTCCTCGAAGATCACGTCGTCCATCTTCGAGCCCGTGTCGACCAGCGCGGTGCCGATGATCGTCAGCGATCCGCCCTCTTCGATCTTGCGCGCGGCGCCGAAGAAGCGCTTGGGCTTGTGCAGCGCGGCGGTGTCGAGACCGCCGGAGAGCGTGCGCCCGGAGGTCGGGATGACCTGGTTGTAGGCGCGTGCAAGACGGGTGATCGAGTCGAGCAGGATGACCACGTCCTTACCCAGCTCGACGAGCCGCTTGGCCCGCTCCATCGTCAGCTCGGCGACGGCGGTGTGGTTCTCCGGGTGCTCGTCGAATGTCGAAGCGACCACCTCGCCGTCGATCGAGCGGCGCATGTCGGTGACCTCTTCGGGGCGCTCGTCGACCAGCAACGCGATCAGAATCGCGTCGGGGTGGTTGATCGAGAGCGAGTTGGCGATGTTCTTGAGGAGAGTGGTCTTGCCGGCCTTGGGCGGCGAGACGATCAGGGCGCGCTGGCCCTTGCCGATCGGGCAGAAGAGGTCGATGATGCGCGTGGAGAGCTGGGTGGCGCGGACCTCGAGCTTGTAGCGCTCTTGCGGATAGATCGGCGTGAGTTTGTCGAAGTTCGGGCGGCGTCGGACCGCCTCTGGGTCGAGGCCGTTGACCGTGTCGACCTTGATGAGCCCGTAGTACTTCTCGCCCTCTTTGGGGCGGCGCACCTGTCCCGCGACCTGATCGCCGCGCCGGAGCTCGAAGCGGCGGACCTGCGATTGACTGACGTAGACGTCGTCGGGGCCGGGGAGGTAGTTCTCGCGGCGGAGGAAGCCGTACCCCTCCGGTAAGACGTCGAGGATGCCCTCCGCGATCTCAAGACCGGAGCGCTGAGCCTGTATCTCGAGGATCTTCGGGATCAGCTCCTCTTTTTTCAGCTTCACGGGACTCGGGATCTCGAAGCTCTTGGCGAGCTCGTTGAGCTCGGTCTTCGACTTCTCTTCGAGTTGCACGGCGGTCAGCAGCGCGGCCGCGCTCTCCTGGTATTCGCGTTCGAGTTGAGCGAGCTGCCCATGCTCGTTGATCTTGTGCCGGCTGCGCGAACGCGAACGCCGGCGCCGACCGCCGCCTGAACGGCCGTTGTCCTGTGGGCGTGAATCGACTTGCAGTGGAGTTCTCTCTCGGGTCGACGAGTGATCAATGGGAACGAGCGGAGACGCTCGGGGTCGGCGCATTGCGCGCCTGTACGCGGCAAGGGGGTACGACCCTCAACCGGGAGTGGACCGCTTTCACCATAATTATGGGACCGACGCCGGGGTTCGAAGAGTCGACCGACGTCCCCGCCACTATACCATAGCGCCAGGGCGAGGTAAAGGGGACGAGACGTACCGGGAGCCGGCCAGGCTGAAGCGCAGCGGCAGATGGCGCGCGCTGGCGATGCCGACGCGCGGCCCCACGGCGATCTGGACCGGCCGGCCAGGATCGAAGAGACGGATGCGCCCGCGCGGCCCGACGGGCCGGCCGTCGTCTCCGCCGTCGACGGCCAGCGCCTGCGTGAGCCGGCCCGGCCCGCGGGTTAGGTCGCGCAACGCCACCCCGCCGCGGCGCTGGCGCATCACCTCGATGCCGGCCAGCGGCTCCAGCGCGCGAATCAGGACGGCCGCGCCGATGCCGCGCGGCTCGCTGGTGATGTTCAGACACCAATGGTTGCCGTAAATGAAGTACACGTAGGCGCGATGCGGCGCCCCGAACATCACGCGATTGCGCGGCGTCAGACCACGATAGGCATGCGAGGCCGCGTCATCCCCCGGAAGATAGGCCTCGACCTCGACGATGCATCCACCGGCTAGGCCGAGCGGCGAGTCGACCCCCAGCGAGAGCCCGACCAGCCGGCGCGCGAGCGCCACGGTTTCAACGGGGAGATCGCTCGTTCGCACCGCCTCGCCGAGCACCGCGTGGCGGCTCATCGCGAGCCGGCACTCAGGCGGAGCGGCGGTAGCGCGCCTCGCCACGCAGCGCCAGCAGCGCCGCCGGATCGGCGAGCCCGATGCGCCCTTCGAGAAATCGATTCATGACGCAGCCCAGCGTGATATACGGAACGTTCAATCCGTCCGGAAGCCGGCGCCGCGTCACGACGTCCTCGGCCAACTTGGCGTCGGGCCCGAGCAGCTCCACGCGCCGCAGGCCCATTGCTCCGAGGCGGCGCGCCAGCGCCGTCACCGCGGCGTAGGATGCCTCGCGCCCCTCGCCCTCGGGGCGGCTGCGGAAAGAAAAGGGGACCTCCAACCGCTCGAGTTCCAACGCCCCCTGACTCAGCCGTGCGAGCAACCGCCCACGCCCGCCCTTGGCGGCGTAGGCGTAGACGACTCGAACGGGCTTGCGAGGATCGGTGGTCGGCATGATGGCTTTCCCCTGCCCCAATCATATACGAACACACGTTCGATGTCAACCAGCGGGGGCCAAGGGCTCGCGCCGGACCTCCCGGTAGAGCCGCTCCATGCGCTCGGCGATGCGGGGCACGTCGTAGGTCTCTGCGACCACCAGCCCGCGCCCGCGCAGGCGCTCGGCGCATCCCGGCTCGGCCAGCGCGGCCACGGCGCGCGCGATAGCCTGCGCATCGGCAGGGCAGAGCTGGGCCGCCCCTTTGGTCACCTCCCGCGTCTGCGGAGCGTCGACGGCGACGATCGGCAATCCGGCAGCCATCGCCTCGACCAGCACCAGCCCTTGCGTCTCGGAGGTCGAGCTGAAGAGAAAGGCATCCGCGGAGCGGTAGAGCTCCGGCAGCTCCGCGCGCGCCACCTCGCCGAGGAAGCGCACGCGCCCACCGAGTCCGGCGGCGCCGGCGGCGGCCGCGAGCTGCTCGCGTTGCGGCCCGTCACCGGCGAACGCCAACGTGCTCCCGGCGGGCAGCCGCGCGACGACCTCCAGCAACAGGCTCAGGTTCTTCTCCGGCGCCAGCCGCGAGACGGTCAGCAGCCGCAGGCCCGGCCCCGGCCCACCCAGGCGGGCCCGGGCGCGCTCGGTGGCGGTGGCTTGGCCGAAGGGCTGCAGCGCGATTCCCGAGGGAATGACCTCGATGCGGCTGCGGACGCCGACCGCGCGCAGTTGCCGCTCGATGTCGCGCGTCGGGACCGTGACCGCGGCGGCGGCGTTGGCGTAGGTGCGGGTCAGGATCGACGCGAGGCGCCGCGCCACCTCGGGGTCGATCGGCGCGTAGTGCGCGTAGCGATCCAGGCGCGTGTGATACGTGAAGACGAGCGGAATCCCGAAACGGCGTGCGTAGTGCGCGCCCATCCAACCGGTGATGAACGGCGAGTGCGTGTGGATCAGCGAGCAGCGCGAGAGCACGCCCAAGCGGTTGCGGCGCGCGACGACCGGCAGCGTCAGACGGTACTCCGTCGGCATCGGCAGCGGTAGCGAAGGCATGCGGTAGACGTGCATCTCCTCGCCTTGCGCCGTGGCGGGAAAGCGCGGCGTGAACATCGCGATATCGTGGCCACGCGCCCGCATCGCATCGGCGAGGCCGTCGACGGCGGCGACGATTCCGTTCACGATGGGATGGTAGCACTCGGTAAAGAACGCGATGCGCAGCGCGGGCGAGCTCACGGCGAGAACGTTTCTGCGCAGGAGGCGTCCTTCCCCGGGACTACATTTTTCGCACTATGCAATATACTGAGATATTTGACGCTGCGGATAGCGGAGTGATATAGTCCGCAGGTCCGGCGCATCCCCTCGGGGGTCGTCAGACCGCCACCTACGCCAGGAGCGCACGCCGTCAACGCACCGACCCCAAGTCCGTGCGACGCGCGCCTCGCATACCGACGAAAGGAGCCGGTTTGATAGGACGCGATACTCCGGCCTTCGCTGCCACGAGCGTTCTCTCTCTCGGTCTCATTGCTCCCTTTGCCTTGGGAGCGGCACACGCCCACGCGGGGACCCTCCTCGTCGACGGCAAGCCGCGCACCTACGCCGTCAGCGGCGAGGTCGCGACGGTAGGAGATCTCCTTCGCAAGGAAGGCGTCGCCGTCCGCGCCGCCGATGCCGTCTCTTCGCCGCTCGGGTCGCAGCTGGGCACGCTGGAGCAGATCAGCGTCCGCCACGCCGTCCCCGTCCGTCTCGAAACGCCGCACGGAGCCCGTACGCTTCTCACCTCGGCCGCCACCGTAGGGCAGATGCTCGCCGAGAGCGGCATCCACCCCGGCGCCCAAGACGTCGTCGAGCCGGCTCCCCCAACCGAGGTCACCCCCGATATGCAGGTCCGCTACGAACCCGCCGTCCAGGTGACGGTCGTCAGCGGCAGTATTCGGTACAACGTGGAGACCACGGGCCCGACCGTCGGAGACGTGCTGCGCCATGAAGGCGTCGCGCTCGGGGCGTATGACCGCGTGACGCCCAGGCCCTCCGATCCCGTCCGTGCCGGCCAGCAGATCGACATCGTGCGCATCACGGAGTGGACCCAGACGATGACGCGCGCGGTGCCGCCTCCCGTCGAGCACCGCATCAGCTATCGGATGAAGCCGGGCAAGGTCCGGGTTCTCGCGGCCGGCAGACCGGGGCAAGAGGTCGTCACGCTGCGCTACATCCAGCGCGCGGATCGTCCGCTGACCACCAAGGTTGCATCGCGTACCCTCACCGTGAAGCCGAAGGCGAGGGTCGTCGCCGAGGGCGTCGGCGAGTGGGACCGCTTTCGCTCTCTGGCCTCGCGCGGCGGAAGCTTCGCCGGCACCATCGCCTACCGCGCCATCCTGATGGAGGCGACGGCGTACACGCCGTACTGCGCCGGCTGTAACGGCTACACCGCTACCGGCCAACACGCCGGCTACGGCATCGTCGCCGTCGATCCCAACGTCATCCCGCTCGGCACCAAGCTCTTCATTCCGGGCTACGGCCCGGCGATCGCCGGTGACACCGGGGGCGCGATTCGCGGCAACCGCATCGACCTCGGCTACGAGTCGCACGCGGAGGCGATGAGCTTCGGCAGGCGCGCGATCACCGTCTACGTCCTGCGCTAGCATGCTGCCGTGAACCTGCGTCGGCTGCTCGCGGAACGCGGCTTGGCGGCGCGCAAACGGCTGGGGCAGAACTTTCTCCTCGACACTGCGGCCGCCGCCCGCATCGCCGAGGCGGCGCTGCAAGGCGAGCGCGGACTCCCTGTCTTGGAAGTCGGGCCGGGTACGGGCACGCTCACGCGCGCGCTGCTCGCGGCGGGAGCCGACCTCACCGCCGTGGAGGTGGACCGGGGCTTGCTCGAGCTGCTGCGCGACTCCAAGGACCTGGCCGCCGCGCGGATCATCGCCGGCGACATCCTCGAGTTCGATCTCGCCGCGTACGGCACGCGAGCCGGGCGCTGGGCCGCCTGCGGCAATCTCCCCTACTACATCACGACGCCGATCCTCTTCGCGTTGCTGGAGTGCGAGCCGCAGCCCGAGCGCATCGTCGTGATGGTGCAGCGCGAGGTCGCCGATCGCCTCACCGCGCGCCCGGGAACGCCGGCGTACGGCGCCCTCTCGGTCGTGGTCGCCTACCGCTCGCGAGCCTCGCGATTGCTGACCCTTCGGCCGGAGGCCTTCCATCCGCGCCCGCAGGTCGACTCCACGGTGGTGGTGTTGGAGCGCCATGCGCGGCCTCCGGTGGAGCCGCACGACGCCGCGGCGATGCTGCGCCTGGTGCGCGCCTCCTTCGCCTATCGGCGCAAAACCTTGGTCAACGCGCTCGAGCTGGCCGAGCCAGCGATCCCGCGCCAGCGAACCGCCGCCGCATTGACGGCGATTGGCAAGTCTCCCGAGACGCGCGGCGAATCGCTCTCCCTCGATGACTTCTCACGACTCTCCGACGCGCTCGGCTGAGGCTTTCGCACTCGTCCCCTCGCTCGGCCTGGCCGCCGGAGCCCTAGCGGCCGGATTTCTTGCCGCCGCTGCCGGCGCGCTTGCCGTCGGCGTCCACCTGCACCATTTCGTGGCCTGGC
>JAGWST010000041.1 GCA_028869325.1 bacterium
CCGGGCCGCCGCCGCCGCACGAAAGCTCTCCAGGTGGCGTCGAATGCGCCCGATGTCCTCTTCCGTCGCGTAACGCGCGGCAAGCGAGCAGAGCTCCGTCTCGACGACGCTGCGCGCGTCGAGAATCTCGCCGATCGTCAACTCCGACCGCAGCAACAGAATCGCCATCGCCGCCCCCGCAGAGCGATCGTTGGGCTGCGTCACGCTGATTCCGCGCCCGTGCTCCACGGAGATCAGTCCCATCGCCGTGAGCGTTCGCAGGGCGTCGCGGATCACAGTCCGGCTAACCTGAAACATCTCACACAGCTCGCTCTCCGTCGGAAGCCGTGACCCGACGGACAGCTCGCCGGAGAGGACTCTTTGCTGCAGCGCGACCACCACACGATCGCTCAGCTTGGAGGTGTCCTGGCGAACATGCGTAATACGTATGACGTCATTCACCACTTGGTGGTAACATATCGCTCAAGCAGTTGTCAACCCTGAGGCTCCATGAAGATGCAGTTCCGTAAGGTACTCGTTGCCAATCGCGGTGAGGTCGCCTGCAGGGTCATCGCCACCCTTAGGCGGATGGGCATCGTCCCGGTGGCCATTTATTCGGATGCCGACGTTGAAGCACGTCATGTGAAACAAGCCGAGGAGGCATACCACGTTGGGGGGTCGCCAGTGGGCGAGAGCTACCTCAATCGCGAGGCGATCATTAGCGTCGGGCGGAGCGCTGGAGTCGACGCCCTCCATCCAGGCTACGGGCTACTCTCTGAGCAGCCCGACTTTGCCGCCGCCTGCGAGGGCGCTGGAATCGCGTTCATCGGGCCCTCCTCCAGGGCGATGCGGGCTATGGCCAGCAAGCTCCAGGCAAGGCGCCTGATGCAAGAGGCGGGTGTGCCGATCGTGCCCGGTGCAACGACGGCCTGCATCGATGTGGCGGAGGGCGAGTCCCTCGCCGCGGAATTGGGCTACCCTGTTCTCGTAAAGGCTTCGGGAGGAGGCGGGGGAATCGGCATGCAGATCGTGCGCCAACCAGGCGAGTTGGCGGCGGCGCTCGAGAGCTGCCGTCGACTCGCGGAGCGCTACTTCGGGGACGCGACGGTATACATCGAAAAGTACATCGAGCGACCACGGCATATTGAGATTCAAGTGCTCGGCGATCGTTTCGGCCGCGTCGTTGCCGTTCATGAGAGGGAGTGCTCGATCCAGCGTCGCCACCAAAAGGTGATCGAGGAGGCGCCATCTCCTGCCGTTGGCGCCGCCCTGCGAGCGAGGATGGCAGAGAGCGCGGTACGGGGCGCGGCGGCGATCGGTTACACGAACGCCGGGACGCTGGAGTTCGTTTTGGACGAGCGCGGCAACTACTACTTCATGGAGATGAATACGCGCCTGCAAGTCGAGCACCCGGTGACCGAATCGATCACCGGACTCGATCTCGTCGCTGCGCAAGTACGCCTGGCTGAAGGTGAACCGCTCGCGTTCGACGGCGCGCCGCCGATTCGCGGTCATGCCATCGAGTGCCGGATCTATGCAGAAGACCCCAAGCGCCTACTGCCCTCGCCCGGCAAGATTCTGCGTCTTCGCTTGCCGCGCGGCGAAGGCATACGGGTCGACCACGGTGTCGACGAGGGCTACGTCGTCACGCCCCATTACGATCCGCTGCTCGCGAAGCTGATCGTTTGGGCAGAGATGCGCCCTGATGCGATCGCGCGCGCTATCGCGGCCCTCCAGCAGACGGAGATCGATGGCATCAAGACAAACATCCCCGTCCTGGTAGCGATCCTGCGCCATCCCGACTTCGCCGCCGGCAACTACGACACGGAGTTCATCGGCTCCCAGAACATCCTCGCCAGCATCTAAGAGGAGGGCTCACCTTGGCTCTGATTCCCGTCAAGGCCGACATTGCCGGATCCGTTTGGAAGATCACCTCGAAGGTCGGCGATGTCGTCGACGAAGAGGGCGTCCTGTTGATCATGGAATCGATGAAGATGGAGATTCAAGTCACCGCACCTGCCGCCGGAACCGTGAAAGAGATCCACGTGAAAGAAGGCGACTTGATTCAGGAGGGGGCGACAGCCGTCACGCTCGACGCCTCATGACCCTCAGGCCATTTCGGTTCGCGCGACGCCGCTGGCCGCCCAGCGGACCAGCGCCGTAATGTCGTACACGGGCATGCCGCCGACCGTAGAGACCATCCCGGCATTCGGGGCGGCATGTTGGTACACTCCAGCACGATCGCGCCCAGGTCCGGCGCGCGCTCCATCAGCCCGCTCGCGGCCACTGCGTGCTCCGCTCGACAACGCTCCACATCCAAGCTCAGACGAGGATATCGTTCTCCGGAGCGCTCATGGTGAGGCCTCCTTGCGCGCAGGCCGCGGCGCCCGGAA
>JAGWST010000516.1 GCA_028869325.1 bacterium
CATGAACTGCCCGTCGCGCGCCAATGGCGAGCCCTCGCCCGTGATCGGCACGTTGGGCGGCAGGATCACCGGCAATTGATCGTACGGCACGGGCTGCTCGCCGTGCTCTTCGCAGTAGAGGATCGGAATCGGCGTGCCCCAGTAGCGCTGGCGTGAGAGCAGCCAATCGCGAAAGCGATAGTTGACGCTCCACTCGCCGATGCGCAACTGCGCCAGACGGTCGCCGATCGCGCGCAGGCCGCGCTTGGAGGCCATACCGGTGAAATCACCGCTGGCGATCATCCGCCCCTCGCCGAGGAAGGCCGCGTGCAGCGTCTCCGGCTCCGCTTGCCCAGCCGGTATGATGACTTGCACGACCGGCAGACCGTGCTTGCGCGCGAAGTCGAAGTCGCGCTCGTCGTGCGCCGGTACGCCCATCACGGCACCCGTCCCGTACTCGGCCAGCACGTAGTTGGTGACCCAGATCGGCACGCGCTCGTGCGAGAGCGGATTGATCGCGAAGATGCCGGTGGGGACGCCATCCTTCTCCATCAGCGAGGCGCGCTCGAGCTCGCTCTTGTTCTTGACGCTCTCGATGAAGCGCTCGATCTCTCCGCGGCGCTTGCTGGCCTGCAAGAGACGCTCGACGACCGGATGCTCCGCCGCCACGGCCAGGAAGGTGACGCCGAACGTCGTGTCGGGGCGCGTGGTGTAGACCTTGATGCGCTCGCCGAGCCGCTCGACCTCGAAGGAGAAGGTCACACCCTCACTGCGGCCGATCCAGTTGCGCTGCATCGTCTTGATGCGCTCCGGCCACCAGGGCAGCTCGTCCAAGCCCGCCAGCAGTTCCTCGGCGTACGCGGTGATCTTCAGAAACCACTGCGAGAGGCTGCGGCGCTCCACCGTCGCGCCGCAGCGCCAGCAGACCCCACCCTCGGCCTGCTCGTTGGCCAAGACGGTCTGGTCGACGGGGCACCAGTTGACGGGTGCCTCGCGCTTATAGGCCAACCCGCGCTCGTACATCTTCAGGAAGAACCACTGGTTCCAGCGATAGTACTCGGGCTCGCAGGTGGCGATCTCACGCGACCAGTCGTACGACGTGCCCAGCAGGCGCAACTGGCGCTGCATGTTGGCGATGTTCTGCCGCGTCCACTGTGCGGGATCGATGCCGCGCTGGATCGCCGCGTTCTCGGCTGGGAGGCCGAAGGCGTCCCAGCCCATCGGATGGACGACGTTGTAGCCCTGCATGCGCATCATGCGCGCGACGGCATCGCCCAGCGTGTAGTTCTTGGCATGGCCGACGTGGAGATCGCCCGAGGGGTACGGCAGCATCTCGAGCGTGTAGTACTTCGGGCGCGGGGAGTTGTCGTCGGCGCGGTAGATGCCGCTCTCCTCCCACTGCCGCTGCCATGCGCGCTCCACGCTCGCGTGATCGTACGCCTGCGGAGATGTCGTCTCGGTCATAGCCAGGCGGATTCTCCCTGGGAGGCCGCAGTGCTTTCCAACGGCACGGTTATCCGCAGACGAGTGGCGTATGAGCATCGATGCCAGGACGGTCCTTCAGATCGCCGGCGCCCTCGCCGGCCTCCCGCTCCTCCTCGCCGTCGCTCGTTTCGGCCTGGGCTGGGCACCCAGCGCGCACGCGACTCCCCCGCCCGGCGATCCGCCGCGCCGCGTGCAGGTCTTGCGGACGCCCGCCCCGCGGGCCGTCGTCTACGTCGCCGGCGCCGTTCGGCATCCGGGCCTCGTGACGCTCCAGCCTGGCGCGCGGGTCTCCGAGGCGCTCACCCGTGCCGTGCCGCGTCCCGACGCGGACCTGGTGGCCGTCAATCTGGCGGCGCGCGTCGAGGACGGCGAGGAGATCGCCGTGCCGGTGATGGGAGTGCCGGCGGCACGCAGCCGCCTGGGGCGCGTCGGCGGCCGATCGGGGGGCGCGGGAGGCAGCGGGCGGAGCCGGCACGGCAGCCACGCGCCGCCGCACGACCTTTCGCTCAACACGGCAACGAGCGGCGAGCTCGCCCGGGTGCCGGGGATCGGCGCGCGGCTTGCGGCGCGCATCATCGCCTACCGCGAGACCTACGGTCCCTTCTCCTCGCTGGACGACCTCCTGGACGTCAACGGCGTCACCGCGCGCACCCTCGATCGAGCCGCGGAATTCGTGCATCCGTGACGCGTTCCATAAAATGTTCCGCTCGCCGTGCCCAAGAATCTGGAACCCCATGCTCTCAACCACGAGCCTGGCGGAAGGCGCCGAGACGCGCTCGCTCCCCGCACTGCTCTTGCCGTCGTTACGCGCCGGCATTCCGGATGCGCTCTGCGAGCGCGCGGAGCGCGGCGGCGCGTTCCGCTGCTCGAGCTCAACGGAGGTGCTCGAACGGGCGCAGCGCGTTGCACTGGGCCTTCGGGCGCTCGGCCTGCGCGAGGGCGACCGCGTCGCCCTGCTCTCGCCGAACTGCGCCGACTGGATCGTGGCGGACTTGGGCGTCCAGCTCGCGGGGATGGTGACGATTCCGATCTTCGCGACGCAGGCCGTCGATCAGGTCGCCTTCATCCTCCGCCACGCCGAGGCCCGGCTGCTCTTCCTGCATGACGAGGGGCAGCGCGCCCGTCTGCGCGAGGCGGGGGTGGAGCATCCGCCGGCCTATCTCTTCCGCGCCGAGGGCAGCGATGCCATGGCGGCGCTCGAGGCGCTGGGCGCCAAGCGTGCCGCCGCCGATCCCGGCGAGCTCGCGCATCTGGGCGAGGGCATCTCCGGGGATGCGCTCAGCACGCTCATCTTTACCTCGGGGACCACGGGCGAGCCCAAAGGCGTGATGCTCACCCATCGCAACCTCACTAGCAACATCGTCGACGCGTTCGCGGCGGGCATGTCGGGCCTCGGCGCCCGCGACCCCGTCTTGTCGGTGCTCCCGGTAGCCCACATCTACGAGCGCATGATCACCTACGGCTATCTCTACTTGAGATGCGCGATCTCCATCTGCAACGATCCCCACGAGCTGGTCCACGATCTTCGCGACGTACGGCCCAAGGCGATGACGGCCGTGCCCCGGCTCTTCGAGCTGATGCTCGCGGGCATCGTCGGCAAGGCGCACGACGACGGCGGCCTGAAGGCGCGCTTGGTGCCGTGGGCGCTGGCGGTCGGCCGCGAGCATGCGCGTGCGCGGCTGCTGGGGGGCGGCGCCGGCGTGCCGCTCGCCTTGCGGTATGCCGCGGCGCATGCGCTGGTGTTGAAGAAGATTCGTCCGCTCATGGGACTGGATCGCCTCTCGTTTTTCGTCTCGGGGAGCGCGCCGCTGCACCTCGATACGGCACTGACGTTTGCCGGGATGGGGATCACGATACTCCAGGGCTACGGCCTGACGGAGACCTCGCCGGTCATCAGCACCAATCCGCTCGGGGCGAATCGCCTGGGCAGCGTCGGGCAGGTGATCCCGCACGTGCAGGTCCAGATCGCCGGCGACGGCGAGATCCTGGTGCGTGGGGCCAACGTCATGCGCGGATACTACCGCGACGAAGCGGCGAACGCTGCGGCGTTCCAAGACGGCTGGTTCCGCACCGGCGACGTCGGCCGCATCGACGACGATGGCTATCTCTACATCACCGAGCGCAAGAAGGAGTTGCTCAAGACCTCGGGCGGAAAGTTTCTCTCGCCGTCGCGGATCGAGATGGCGCTCAAACGCTCGCTCTACATCGGCCAAGTGATGGTCGTCGGAGAGGGGCGTCCGCATCCCGCCGCGCTCATCGCGCCGGACTGGAAGCCGGTCTGCGGCGAGCTGGGCATAGCGGTGCCCGAGAGCAAGGAGCACCTCACCGGCGACGAGCGCGTGCTGCATCTCTTCGCGCGCGAAGTCCGCGAGTTCACCGCGGACCTTGCACCCTACGAGCAGGTCCGGCGCTTTGCGCTCCTCCCTAGCGACCTCACGATCGAGGCGGGCGAGCTCTCGCCGACGCTCAAAGTCCGCCGCCGCGTCGTGGAGGCGCGTTACACGGCGCTGATCGAGCGCATCTACGCCGAGACGATCCGGGAGGGGTAGCCGGCTGCGCGGACCCTTGACGGCGGGGGCCGGGCCATCCTATGATACGCAGGTGTATTGATAATTTTATCATACACTATCCGCCCCGGCCCCGGCCCCGTCATCGGGTGACCCGAAGGACGTGAAGGAGGAGCGAGATCATGAGCACCTATCGAGCGCCGCTGCGCGAGATGCAGTTCGTCTTGCGCGAGCTCGCCCACGCCGACGAGATCGCCAAGCTCCCAGGTTACGAAGAGACGCTCGACGTCCTAGACTCGATCCTTGAAGAGGCCGCCGCCTTCGCGAGCGGCGTGCTCGACCCGCTGAACGCCACGGGCGATCGCGAGGGCTGCACCTGGAAGGATGGTGAGGTCGCCACGCCCGCCGGCTTCAAAGAGGCCTACCGTCGGTTCGCTCAGGCCGATTGGATCGGGCTCCCCGTGCCCCCGGAGTACGGCGGCCAAGGTTTGCCCTCGCTGGTATTGGGTCCGACCCTCGAGATGTGGAACGCGGCGAACGTCGGCTTCGCCAATGGCCCGCTACTCAATCAGGGCGCGATCGAGGCCATCGAGCTCACCGGCTCCGAGGCTCAGAAGAGCCTCTACATCCCGCGCCTGGTCTCCGGGGAGTGGACGGGCACGATGTGCCTCACCGAGCCGCAGGCCGGCTCCGACCTGGCGCAGGTGCGCACCAAGGCCGTACCCGAGGGCGATCACTACCGCATCAGCGGGCAGAAGATCTTCATCACCTTCGGCGAGCACGACATGGCCGCAAACATCGTGCACTTGGTGCTCGCGCGCCTGCCCGGCGCACCGGAGGGCACCAAGGGCATCTCGCTCTTCATCGTGCCGAAGTTTCTGGTAGAGCCGGACGGCTCGCTGGGCGAGCGAAACGACGTCCACTGCAGCGGCATCGAGCACAAGCTCGGCATCAACGCCAACCCCACCTGCACCCTGAACTACGGCGAGCGCAATGGCGGCGCGATCGGCTACCTGGTGGGCGAGGCGAATCGCGGGCTCGAGTATATGTTCATCATGATGAATGCCGCGCGCTTCAGCGTCGGCGTGCAGGCGCTGGGCATCGCCGATCGCGCCTACCAGAGCGCGCTGCAATTCGCTAAGGAGCGCGTGCAGAGCCGCGATGTCGCCGCTCGCTCGCCGCAGCCCCAACCGATCGTCAAGCATCCGGATGTGCGGCGCATGCTCATGTGGATGAAGTCTCAGCTCGAGGCGATGCGCGCGCTGGCGTACGTCACCGCCGCCTCGCTGGATTACGCGCACCGGCATCCCGACGAGCGAATCCGCAAGCAGCACAAGGCGTTCGTCGAGCTGATGATTCCCGTGGTCAAGGGTTGGTGCACCGAGACGGCGATCGAGCTCTGCTCGACGGCGCTGCAGGTCTTCGGCGGGATGGGATACGTCGAGGAGACCGGCATTGCGCAGCAGTACCGCGACGTGCGCATCACCGCGATCTACGAGGGCACCACCGGCATCCAGGGGCTGGATCTGGTCGGCCGCAAGCTGATCCGCGATATGGGCGCCACGGCCACCAGCGTGATCGCGCAGATGAGGGCCTTCGCCAAGGAGCTGGATTCCGCGCAGAGCGCGGAGGTGGCGGAGATCGCGCAAGCCTTTGCGCGCAGCGTCGAGACGTTGGCCGACGTCTCGCAGTGGATCGGGATGACGGCGATGGGCGATCTGCACAGAGCCTTTGCCTGCTCCGTGCCGTACTTGCGCCTCTGGGGCATCGTCGCGGGCGGCTGGCAGATGGCGCGCGCCGCGCAGATCGCCGCGCGGAGGATCGCCGCGGGGGACCCGGAGAGCGAGTTCTACCAAGCCAAGCTCGCGACGGCGCACTTCTATGCGGCACACGTGCTCGGCCAAGACGTCGCGCTGCAGCGGCAGATCAAGGAGGGCTCCGCCGCGGTGATGGCGCTCTCGGAGGATCAGTTCGACCTCGATCGCAAGCCGACGGTGGTCGCTTGAGATGGCGCTGATTCGCAGCCAGGACCGCGAGGGCGTGCGCCTTCTCACGCTCGACCATCCGCCCGTCAACGCGCTCTCGTTCGCGCTCTCCAAGGAGCTGCTGGCGGCGATCGCCTCAGCGGAGGCGCAGGCGTCCGTGCGTGCCGTCGTCTTCAGCGGCGCCAACGGCATCTTCAGCGCCGGCGCCGACGTCAACGACTTTCGCGACGAGATGCCGGCCGATGCCACAACGATTCGCGACGTCATCGCGGCGGTCGAACGTGGCGGAAAGACCTACATCGCCGCCATCGAGAGCACCGCGATGGGCGGCGCGCTGGAGCTCGCGCTCGCCTGCGACTATCGCCTAGCCGCGCCGCGCTCGAAGCTGGGACTCCCAGAGATTCGTTTGGGGATCATCCCTGGCGCGGGCGGCACGCAGCGCCTGCCGCGCGTCATCGGTGCGCAGGCGGCGCTCGAGATGATGCTCAAGGGTGAGAGCATCCCGGCGGAAGAGGCCAAGAGGCGCGGGCTGATCGACGAAGTGGTCGAGGGCGATCTGGTCGAGGCCGCGCTCGCTCTTGCCGCGCGTGCGATCCAGAGCGAGCCGAAGCGGCGTCTCTCGCAGCGCAAGGTGGAGATCGCCGCCGGTGTGCACGCCTTCGCGCTGCCGTACGTCGTCGCGCAGGCGCACAAGATGTGCCCGCCCGAGGATCGTGGCGGCCTGGCCGCCCACAAGCTGGTCGACGCGGTACAGGCGGCCTTCGAGCTGCCCTTCGAGCGCGGCCTAGCGCGCGAGTATCGCCTCTTCGACCAACTGGTGCGCTCCGCGCCGGCACAGGCCCTCATGCACCTCTTCTTCGCCGAGCGCGAGCTGGCCAAGGTCCCCGGCCTCTCCGGCGCCCAAGCCCGCGAGATCGAGAAGGCCGGGGTGGTCGGCGGCGGCACGATGGGCACGGGCATCGCGATCACCTTTGCGAACGCCGGCATCCCGGTGACCGTCATCGAGCCGGCCGAAGAGCAGGTGGAGAAAGCCAAGCAGATGGTCTTCGGAATGTTCATGCATCAAGTGCAGCGCGGGCGGCTCACGCAGGAGGAGGCTTGGAGGCGCGGCCAGTCGATCGTCTTCAGCGACGACTACGGCGAGTTGGGCGACGCCGACGTGGTCATCGAGGCCGTCTTCGAGCAGCTCGACCTCAAGAGGCACGTCTTCGAACGGTTGGACGCGGTGACGAAGGCCGGGGCGATTCTGGCCTCCAACACCTCGACGTTGGACATCGACGCGATGGCCGCCGTGACCTCGCGCCCGCAGCAGGTGCTCGGCCTGCACTTCTTCGCGCCGGCCAACATCATGAAGCTGTTGGAGATCGTTCGCGGGGCGCAGACCGCGCCGCAGACGCTGGCGACGGCGTTCAAGCTGGCCAAGACGCTGCGCAAGGTAGCGGTGCTCTCGGGCAACGCCTTCGGCTTCATCGGCAACCGCATGCTCTTCGACTATGCGCGCGAGGCCGTCTACCTGGCCGAGGAGGGCGTGCCGCCGCATCGCGTCGACGCCGCGCTCAAGGAGTTCGGCATGGCGATGGGCCCCTTCGCGATGTTCGACCTCTCCGGCATCGACGTCTTTCGCAACGTTCAACTGGTGCGCCGGGAGAAGGGCGCGGCGCGGACGGCCATCGTCGAGCGCCTGTGTGCGCTGAGGCGCTTCGGCCAGAAGAGCGGCGCGGGCTTCTACCGTTACGAGAAGGGCAGCCGCGACCCGGTGCCCGATCCCGAGACCGAGCGGCTCTTTGCGGAGGAGGCCGCCAAGGCGGGCGTCGAGCGGCGCCAGGACGTGAGTGACGAGGAGATCGTGAGTCGCACGATCTACGCGCTGATCAATGCCGGCGCGAACTTATTGCACGACGGCGTCGCGCTGCGATCCGGCGATATCGACGTCGCGTACATCTACGGGTACGGGTTCCCGCCTCACCGCGGTGGTCCGATGTGGTACGCCGACGAACTCGGGGTCGCCGAAGTGCTGGACGGGGTCATGCGCTTCCGCCAGCGCTTGGGCGAGCATTGGGAGCCTTCGCCGCTGCTGGTCGAGATCGCACGCGGCGGTGGAACCTTCGCAGAGCACGGCAAGGAGTTGACACATGCGTGAAGCGGTGATCGTCTCGGCGGCGCGGACGCCGATCGGCAAGGCGTTTCGCGGCGCGTTCAACCAGACGCACGGCGCCACGCTGGCGGGCCACGCGATCAAGCATGCCGTCCAACGCGCGGGGGTCGACCCCGCCGAGGTCGATGACGTGGTGATCGGCGTCGGTCTCCCGGAGGGCGCGACCGGTAATAATCTCGGCCGCGTCGCCGCGCTGCGCGCCGGGCTCCCGGTACGCGTCCCCGGCACCACCATCAATCGCTACTGTGCCTCGGGACTCCAGGCGATCTCGGTCGCGGCGCAGCGTGTAATGGTCGACGGCGCGGCGGTGGTGGCCGCAGGCGGCTGCGAGTCGATCAGCATGGTGCAGAACGTGATGAACGTGCACGATTTCACGGAGGAGTGGATGCTGCGCCACGTGCCCGACGTCTACACTCCGATGCTCTATACGGCCGACTTCCTGGCCAAGAAGTACGGCGTCTCGCGCGAGCGCCAGGACGAGTACGCCCTGCAAAGCCAGCAGCGCACGGCGGCCGCGCAGGCCGCGGGCAGATTCGACGACGAGATCGTTCCGCTCCAGACGTGGAAGTTCGTCGAAGAGCGAGAGACGGGTGCCGTTCACGAGGAGCCGGTGATGCTGCCAGGCGACGAAGGGAGTCGACCCGACACGAGTCTGGAGGGGTTGGCCGAGCTCAAGGGCGTGATCGACCCCGAATCGACGGTCACCGCGGGCAACTCCTCGCAACTCTCCGACGGCGCCGCTGCGCTGGTGGTGATGGAGGCGAAGCTCGCGGAGCAGCGCAATATAGCGCCGCTAGGCTACTATCGCGGCATGGTCGTGGTGGGCTGTGAGCCTGGCGAGATGGGCATCGGCCCGGTGGTTGCCGTCCCGGAGCTGCTGCGGCGTCAGGGCCTCACGACCGACGATATCGGGCTCTGGGAGCTCAACGAGGCCTTCGCCGTCCAGACCGTCTACTGCCGCGACACGCTCGGCATCTCGAACGAGATCTTCAACGTCGATGGTGGGGCTATCTCGATCGGCCATCCCTACGGCATGAGCGGCGCCCGCATGACGATGCACGCGCTCATCGAAGGCAGGCGCCGCAAGGCGAAGTACGTCGTCGTCACCATGTGCGTTGGCGGTGGCATGGGCGCCGCCGGACTGTTTGAAGTCGCTTGACGAGAGGGAGGCACGCATGCCGGCTATTCGCACCCCTGGAGGCAAACTCACCCGCATCTCGGCGGCGGACGTCGTGCGCGGTCCGATCAAGAGCAAGACGATCTTTCCCGTCTTGCTGCTGAACATCTTGTCGCAGGGGCCCGATCACGGCTACGGGCTGATGCAGCGCATCGAGCGGCTCACCGGCGATATGCTGCCGGTCAACACCAACACGATCTATCCACTGCTGCGACGGCTGGAGGAACGCGGGTTCGTCAAGGGCAGTTGGGATCACCCGAGCAAGCGTGCGCGCCGTGTCTACGAGATCACGGAGAGCGGCCGCGAGCGCCTCGCGCTGATCAAGGGCAACATGCTGCCCTACTTGGAGATGATCGTGGATGCCATCGTCAAGCTCAAGGCGGAGCTCTACCCGGAGGGCACGGTCCAAGCCGCGCGCGGCGTTCGTTAATCTGTTAAGACGGCTTTACAATGCCAAATCCGTGCCAAGCATCACGATTCTTAACTCTTGCTTGACACGCTCCGAGAGTACTTTGCCGTAACCGGAAGAAGAGGCCACGCGAGTCACCGGAAGCGGCAGTTCCCCAACCCCCGACCCACTGCTGCAGCAAGAGAGCCACCGGAGCTCGATCGTTGGGCCTGGTCACCGCGGTGGCCAAGAGGGGGAACAACACTTTGCTCTCTACGCACAAGTCGGTCTACGCGCCGGGGGCGTCCGGGCCGGCACAGGATTCTATCCTCTCAGGTGGTCTCGCCGCCGGTCTCGATGTGCATTGTACGGTGCGCTTGCCGGAGAACGGCACTTTGGTGGATATCACCTTCAGCGCCTATGCGAACGTCGCCGAACGCGCCGCCGCACTGGGTTTCGAGCTGCCGACGGCGCTAGTGATCCTGCCGAGCAACTTCGAGCACGCGGCGTCGCGCTCGGATCTCTCGCACGAGAGCTCGACGTCCTGGCTGAGCTCGGTGTTCAGCGAGGCGCGGGTTCCACATACGGTGCTGCTACCGGATCGAGCGACGAAGCGCTACGCGGCGAATCGCAACGAGCTGTTCCGCAATCGGATGGATGGCACGGCCGAGCTCCCATTGATCTGCGCCTCGCCGCGTTTCGTTTTGCAGAGCTTTGAGATGTTCTCGTTCGTCATGGAGCAGCTTTTCGCCGCCACGCAGATGGCCAAGGGCCGGCGTGGCGAGGATCGCGTGCGCGTGAGCCTCGTCGTCGGGCCGAGCGAGGGGCGATACATGAACGTATCCTACGTGGGTCCCACCGCCGCCGCGATACCCGTGGCGCTCACGATCCGCAAGCTGCTCCAGCAGCAGCACCTGCATCACTAGCGCTCGCTACCAGCCGCCTCCGCCGCCGGAGTCACCGCCACCACCCCAACCCCCGCCGGAGTCGCCGCCGCCCCAGCCACCGCCGGGGTCGCCGCCGCCCCAGCCACCGCCAGGATCGGCCCAGCCGCCGCCCGCGCCTGCCGAAGGATCCGCTTGGCCGGGATCGGCCTGGTAGGCGCTGGCGTCGGGTGTGGCGTTCGGATCGCCGAAGGTGCCCGCCGTGCCGACGTTGCCCACGTTACCGTGCTGGCCGAAGAGCTCGTTGCCCAACCACGCGCCCCCCAAGCCGCCCAAGAGGCCGCTCCAGAAGCCGCCGCCGCCACCCCAGCCGTAACCCGGTCCGTATCCCATGCCGCCGCCGTATCCGGGGCCGTAACCCGGCCCGCCGGGGCCGCCGGGACCGCGGTTGAAGCCGCCGCTCGCGCTACGCACGATCGCGCGCACGATCCAAAAGATCGCAATGATGATCAGAATCCACCACAGGAAGCCCAAGTTGAACCCTCCTTGCGAGCCGGACGAGCCGTTCGCCGGCAGATGCTGACCGGCGTAGGGCGCCGTGCGCGCACGCTGCTGGTGGCTGCCGTACGTATCGAGGATCAAGCCGACCGCGTTGGTGATGCCGCCGTCGAAATCACCCTGCTTGAACGAGGAGTTCATCGCGGAGAGGATGTGCGAGGTCTCCTGCGGCGGGAAGATGCTGCGCGCGGCGCGATCCGGCAGGATGTAGTCGGCATGCTCGGCCTTGGCGATGTAGATCAAGATGCCGTTGACGCTCTGCTGCGCGAAGGCGCGCTCGGCCGCGTTGGCGACGGTTGCGCCGTCCAGCGAGAGCACCGTCATGACC
>JAGWST010000042.1 GCA_028869325.1 bacterium
ACGCCGGAGGAAGTCATCACGCTCGCTACGGAGGCCGAGCATCTCCAAGCGCGTATAGCCACGCCGCACGGCGACATCGTCTTCGCCTTCTTTCCCGACGGCGCGCCGACGCACGTGGCCGCATTCATCAAATTGGCGCGTGCGGGCTTCTACGACGGCCTGACCTTCCATCGTGTCGAGCCCGGTTTCGTCATCCAGGGCGGCTGCCCGGAGGGCACGGGGACGGGCGGCCCCGGCTACCGGCTCAAGGCCGAGTTCAACGAGCGCCCGCATCTGCAGGGAACCGTGGCGATGGCGCGCGCCTCGAGTCCCGACTCGGCAGGCTCGCAATTCTACATCTGCCTGGAAGACGCGCGCTTCCTCGATCGGCAGTACACCGTCTTTGGCCAGGTCACCGAGGGGCTCGGCAGCGTCCAAAAGGTACGTGTTGGAGACAAGATGGAGCGGATCGCGATCGAGCCCTCCGCGTGATCCCGGCGGATCTCTCCGCAACCGGCTAGCGCACCGCGGCCTGTGACGGCTGCACTGCCCGGCGGCCGCCCACCGCCCACCGCTTGACATGTGACTTAATGGTCACATATAATGAGGCACGGCGTGGATGAAGTCTTTAAGGCGCTTGCGGATCCAACCCGGCGCCGCCTGCTCGATGCCCTCTACGAACGCGACGGGCAAACGCTCGGGCAGCTGTGCGAACGGGTCGAGATGACGCGCTTCGGGGTCATGAAGCATCTGCGGATTCTCGAGGAGGCGGGATTGGTCACCACCGGGCGCGCGGGGCGCGAGAAGCACCACTTCCTCAATCCCGTACCGCTCCAACACATCTACGACCGCTGGGTGAGCAAATATGCGGCGCGCTGGACGCGCGCGCTCGCGGAACTGAAACGAGAGTTGGAGGAGCGATGAGCGAGAGACTGCGGCACATGTACGAACTCTACATCCGCACCACGCCCGAGAAGTTGTGGGATACGATCACCAGGGGCGAGCTAACCAAACAGTACTTCTACGGTGGCGCTGCCCACTCGGACTGGAGAGCGGGCAGTCGCTACGAGCTGGTGGACGAAGACGGCAAGCAGATGCTCTTCGGTGACGTTATCGAGAGCGACCCTCCGCGCAAGCTGGTGCATACGTTCAACGTCGGCTACGACCCGGTCCGAGAGCGCGATGATCCCCCCTCGCGGGTCACCTGGGAGATCGAGCGCATGGGCGAGGTCTGCAAGCTGACGCTCTTCCACGAGCATTTCGCCGGCGAGACGAAGACCTCGAGGGAGACGCTGACCGGTTGGAACCCCGTCCTGTCCGGGTTGAAGACGCTACTGGAGACGGGGCGTCCGCTGATTATCGAGCGGCCAGCCGCCTCTTCTGCTTGAGGCGCTCGCTCTCGCTGAGCGCGCGCTTTCGCAAGCGGATCGCCCTCGGGGTCACCTCCACCAGCTCGTCGTCCTCGATGAACTCGAGAGCGCGTTCCAGGGAGAGGTCCTCCGGGGGCGCCAGCTTGACGTTCTCGTCGGAGCCTGCGGCGCGCATGTTGGTGAGCTTCTTGGCCCGCACGACGTTGATGGCCACGTCGTACTCGTTGCCGGCGCGGCCGACGATCATGCCTTCGTAGACCTCGACGCCGGGCCCAACGAAGAAGCGCCCACGCGACTCTAGGCCCATCAGCGCATAGCCGGTGGTGCTGCCGGTCTCGCTGGCGACGAGCACGCCGTTGAGCCGCCCGGGAATCTCGCCGGCCAGGGGCTGATGGTCGTAGTAGGTGTGCGACATCACGGCCGTGCCGCGCGAGAGCGTCAGCAGCTCCCCGCGCAACCCGAAGATCGCGCGCGTGGGCATCGTGTACTCCAAGCGGCGCGCCTCGCCGACCGAGATCATGTTCGACATCACGGCGCGCCGCTTGCCCAGTGCCTCGATCACGGCCCCGGAGTACTCCTCGGCGACGTCGATCACCACGTACTCCACCGGCTCGTAGCGCTGGCCGTTGCGCTCCGTGACGATCACCTGCGGCTTGGAGACGGCCAGCTCGTAGCTCTCGCGGCGCATGGTCTCGATCAGGATCGAAAGGTGCAGCTCACCGCGTCCGCAGACCTCGAACGTGTCGGCGCTGGCCGTCTCCTTCACGCGCAACGCCACATTGGATTCTAGCTCGCGCTCCAGACGGTCGCGCAGATGGCGCGAGGTCAGGTACTTGCCGTCTTTGCCGGCAAACGGCGACGTGTTGACGGAGAAGAACATGGCAACGGTGGGCTCGTCGACCGCCACGGCGGTGATGCCCTCAGGGTTGGCGGCGTCGGCGAGCGTGTCGCCGATGTTGATGCCCTCGATGCCGGAGACGCAGACGATGTCGCCCGCTTCGACCTGCTCGATCTCCAGGCGCTCCAGCCCGGCGAACGAGAGCAGCTTGGTGAGACGATGACCGGTCTCCGCATTGCCGTTGCGGTCAACTTTTGCCACCGGTGCGTTGACGGCGGCGCCACCGCGGAAGACGCGGCCGATGCCGATGCGTCCAACGTAGGAGTTGTGATCGATCGAGCTCACCAGCATCTGGAAGGGGCCATCTTCGGCCGGCGCCTCGGGGATGTGCTGCTTGATGGTATCGAAGAGCGGCTCGAGATTCGCTCCCGGCTGCGCGAGGTCGAGCGTGGCCGTCCCCTGCTTGGCGTTGGTGAAGACGACGGGGAAGTCGGCCTGCTCGTCGCTGGCGCCCAGCTCGATAAAGAGGTCGAAGACCTCGTTGACCACTTCGGTCGCGCGCGCGTCTTTGCGGTCGATCTTGTTGACGACGACGATGGCCTTCAAATCGAGTTCG
>JAGWST010000517.1 GCA_028869325.1 bacterium
GGACGTCGGGGCCGCGCGGCGCATGGCCGATCTTCCCGAGAGCGCCCGCAGCTACGTCCAAGCGCTCGAGACCGCGACCGATACCCCCGTCGGATGGGTCTCCGTCGGCGCCGAGCGGTCGGCGCTGATCGCGGTGTAAGCGAAACTTTACGCCCCTCGACCGGGCGGCACGGTGTTGCCGCAGAATCCTGAAGGCCCCGGCATTAAATAATGACGGCCTTTTGGGCGATAGAAAAGGAAGAAGGGGAAGGCCTCTCGGCCGGACCTCGACCTCGATGCGGCATCCATGGAGGGAGGCCGTTCCTCGGCCAAGGTTGGCGAGCTTTCCGGCACCGTTCGTGCGCGCGGCGGGGTCGACCGTAGGGTAGGTGAGCCAATGGATCGCCTCTCCACGACATGGAGAGACTGGCTAGGCCGGGTGCAGGCCAACTGGTCCGAGCAGCCGCGTACTACGCGGCTCTTGATCGGTGGCGGCGCCGTCGTTCTAGCCGTGACGATTGCCATGATCGCCTGGCTCTACAGCCCGGCGCATCGTTCGTATGGCGTGCTCTTCTCTAACCTCTCGGCGCAAGATGCGTCGTCGGTCATACAGAAACTGAACGACGACAAGGTGCCGTATCAGCTCTCCGACGCGGGCGCGACGATCCACGTGCCCACCGACGTGCTCTACTCCGAGCGCGTAAAGCTTGCTGGTGAAGGGGCGATCAAAGGCGGCGGCTCCGGATGGGAGCTCTTCGATAAGACCAATCTGGGCATGACCACCTTCCAGGAACAGGTCATGCGGCTGCGCGCGACCGAGGGCGAGCTGCAGCGCACCATCGAGGGACTGACCCCGGTTCAATCGGCGCGGGTGAACATCGCCCAGCCCCAGGCCCAGCTCTACAGCGCCACGCAGCAGCCCACCACGGCCTCCATCGCCGTGAGCACCAAGCCGGGCATGACGCTCCTGCCCTCCGAGGTCCGTGGCATCACGCAATTAGTGGCCGGCGCCGTTCCCGGGCTCAAGTCTGAGAACGTGACGATCGTCGATCAGGACGGCAACGTGCTCCTGCCCGACAAGACCGCCGGCGGAGGCGGCGCAGATGCCATCAGCTTGACCTCGGAGCAGCTGGTCGCGCGGCAGCGCTATGAGGCCACGATTCAGCAGAGCGTGCAATCGATGCTCGACCAGACGCTGGGGCCGATGCACGCGGTCGCCCGGGTGAGCGCCGATCTCGACTTCGACGCGACCTCTTCGGAGACCAAGCAGTATTCACCGCAGGGCGTGGTTCGCTCGGAGCAGACCAGCCGCGAGCGCTACACGGGCGCCCCGGGCGGGCGCGCCGCCGGCGGCGTGCCGGGAACCACGACGAACATTCCGACCTACCAAGGCGTCGTCCGTCAGACGGGGGGCAACTACTCCAAGACGCAGGCGACGCGCAACTACGAGATCAGCGAATCGACCACCACGCACATCAACGCCCCGGGTAAGGTCACGAAGCTCTCCGTGGCCGTATTGGTCAACGTTCCGCCGGCCACGGGTGCCGTAGCCGGCGCGCGCGCGAGCGGCACGGCCGCGCAGTATTCGCTCACACCGGCCGACGTGACGAAGATTCGCGCCGCGGTCTCTGCCGCCGCCGGCATCGATCCGGCGCGCGGCGATACGGTGACGGTCGAGGCGATTCCGTTCAACCCAAGCGTCTTCGCTCCGCCAGTGGCCTTTGGAACCGGCGCGCTCCCCTTCGGCCTGCCGCGCTGGGCGCTCGCTGCACTGATCATCCTGCTGCTGCTGGGCGGCGGCGCGGCCGCGACGCGGCTCATGCGCGGGCGGCGCTTCCAGACGCTGGGGCCGGATCTGCCGACGTTCGACGCGACGCTCGCCGAGGAGCTCCCGCCGTTCGAAGAGCACCCGATGCTGGAGCATGCGCCGGGCCTGGCCGCTCCGATTCGCAGCGCCGCCGATCTGACGCGCGAGCAGATGATCGAGTACGTGACGACGGTGGCTCAGGAGAACCCCGATTCGGTGGCAAAGCTGATCAAGTTGTGGTTAGCGGAATGAGGATCGAAGCAATCGCGTCTTGCGCGACGCGTGCCCCGCATGGGGTATTGCGCTCCCGGAGGGGCTTATGATGAGGCAGGGCTCCCACGAATGGAGCGAAGCGGAATGAGTGGGACACTAGGGGACTCACCGATCATCAACTTGGGCGCGGCGGCCATCTCGGCCCCGCCCGGCTTGCCGAGTGCCCTGATGACCGACAGC
The DNA here is from genome assembly GCA_028869325.1 of bacterium. Taxonomy (GTDB): domain Bacteria; phylum Vulcanimicrobiota; class Vulcanimicrobiia; order Vulcanimicrobiales; family SCRA01; genus SCRA01. The sequence continues at coordinate 2,240 of JAGWST010000517.1, forward strand.
CATCAGGCGGTGCTCGCCGAGATGACCGGCCCGCAGAAGGCCGCCATCCTGCTGATCACGCTGGGCCTAGAGCTGGCGGCGACGATCTTCAAGTTCCTGCGCCAGGACGAGGTCGAGCGCGTGGTGGTTGAGATCGCGAAGATCACCACCGTGCCGCTGGAGAAGCGCGACGCCGTCGTTGCCGAGGCATACCAGCGCGCCATCGCCCTCAAGTACATCAACGAAGGCGGCATCGAGTACGCCAAGGAGATCCTCGAGCGCAGCTTCGGCGCGGGCCAGGCCGACGACATGACCAGTCGCCTCTTCGCGGCGCTCAAGCACGGCAATCCGCTCGAGTTAGTGAAGAACACGGAACCGGCCCAGCTGCTCCAGTTCATCCAGGACGAGCATCCGCAGACGATCGCGCTGATTCTCGTCTATATGAGCGCCGACCAGGCCGGTCAGGTGCTCTCGGCGTTGACGCCCGAGCTTCAAGCCGACGTTGCGATGCGTATCGCGATCCTGCAAA
>JAGWST010000518.1 GCA_028869325.1 bacterium
ATCCGGGCTCTCGAGCTCGAAATCCGACGCGCGCAGCTCGCGCACGTTGACGTCGACCGGCGTGAGCGCCTTCATCTCCTCGCCCGCCGATCCGCCGAGCTTGGCGTAGAACTTGCGCGCCGAGGGCAGCAGCCGCAACTCGAGTGAGCCGATCGTCTCGTTGTAGGTCTTCACGGTATTCTCGAGAGTGTCGCCCAGCTTGGCGAGGAAGGCGCCGACACGCCGCAAGCGATCGTAGAGCTCTGTGCCCAACGCACCGATCTCGCGCGCGTTCTCTTCGAGCTGCCGCTGGTCCCAGCTATACGCGACGGCGCGGAGCATGGCGATCAGCGAGGTGGGGCTGGCGATGAAGACGTGGTTGTCGACGCCCACTTCGATCAGCGTGGGGTCTTGCTCGAGCGCGGCGCTGAAGAACGCCTCGCCCGGGACGAACATGAAGACGAAGTCCGGCGCGCGGCCGTCGTTGCGGGCATAGGCGCGGCGTCCGAGCGCCACCACGTGATCCCGCAACTGCTTGGCGTGCAGGCGCAGCCTCAGCTCGCGCGTCGCCTCGTCCGGCGCCTCCATGGCCTCGAGGTAGGCGGAGAGCGGGGCCTTCGCATCGACGAAGATCACCTTGTTGCCGGGCAGCTTCACGGTCAGATCGGGACGGTCGCGCCGCTCCTCCGACTCCGTGGTCTTCTGCTCCTCAAAGTCGCAGTGCTCCAGCATTCCGGCCAGCTCGACGACACGCCGCAGTTGGATCTCTCCCCAGCGTCCCCGCACGGTGGGATTGCGCAGCGCCTGCCGCAATCCCGAGGTCTCCGAGCGCAGGACGCCAGCCTCCTGTTGCAGGCGCTGCTGCGCCTCGAAGAGCCCCTCGATCTGCTTGCTCATGCCCGCGTAGGCGCCGGCGCGCTTGGCCTCCAGCTCCTGGATCTTCGCGTCGACGCGCTCCAACGACTCACGCACCGGTTTGACCAGCTCGCCGATGGCCTGCTGCCGCTTCTCAAGGTCGCCTTTGGCCGATTCGTTGATCTTTGCGAGCGTTTCGTTGGCGAGCTGGAGAAAGCTGTGATTGTTGCGCTGCAGCGCCTCGGCGCTGAGCGCGGCGAAGGTCTTCTCGAGATCCTGCTTCAGTTGCCGGAGGTTGGCTCGTTCGCGCTCGACGGCCTCGCGCTCCGCCTCCACGCGGCCACGGAACTCGGCCAGCTGCTGGGCCGTCGCGGCATGCTCTCCGCGCAGCGTGTCGAGCGCGCGCTCACGCTGCGCGAGTGCCTGCTCTAAGCCGGTCGTGCGGCCGCGCGATGCAAGCCATGCGATAGCCGCGCCCAGCACGAAGGCGGAGGCGGCGGTGGCGACGAGCCCGAGATCCATCACTCATGCATGCTCAACCAGGAGAGAAACTCCTCCTGCGGCAGCGGCGCCGCAAACCAGTAGCCCTGGGCGGCCTGACAGCCCTCCACGGCCAGCCAGCGGGCGGCCTCCTCGCGCTCGACACCTTCGGCGACGATCCGCCGCCCAAGACTCCGGCCCAGCGCGATCGTCGCGCGCACGATGGCGGCATCCTCTGGACTCTGCGGCAGGTCGCGCACGAAGCTGCCGTCGATCTTGAGCGTGTCGACGGAGAGCTGCTTGATCAGCAGCAGCGAGGCGAAGCCCGTGCCGAAGTCGTCGAGCGAGACGCTCAAGCCCAGCTCGCGGCAGCCGTCCACGAGGCGGCGCACTGCCGCCAGGTCGCGCGAGGCGACGCGCTCGCTGATCTCCAGCTGCAGGGTGGCGGGATCGGCGCCTTCGTCGCGGATGATCGCAGCGAGCAGTGGCAGCGTGCCGGGATGGACCACCGCGCTGCCGCTGATGTTGAAGGCCAGGCGCAGACGGCGCGCACCGCAGAGCAGCACCTGCGATCGATGGACGGCCTCGCGCATGACCCATTCGTCGATCGGCAGCACGGCCTCGCTCTCCTCGGCCGTCTCGATGAAGTCGGCGGGGAGGCGCAGGCCGTACTTCGGATCGCGCCAGCGCAGCAGCGCCTCGACCATCGAGATCCGGTTGTCGAGCAGATCGACGACGGGCTGATAGTGCAGCTCGAACTCCTCGCGCTGACCGGCGTGGCGCAAACCCTGCAACAACGTACGCCGCAGCCGAAGCGCCTCGCCGATGCCCTCGTTGAAGAAGCGCGTGCCGGCGCCGCCTTCCTGCTGCGCGCGCACCACGGCGGCGTCGGCGGCAGCCAGCAGCGTCTCCGCGTTCGATGCGTCTCGCGGATGCAGGGCGACGCCGATGCTGGCGCTGCAGCGCACCTCGCGGCCCTCGACGTGGAGCGGAAGTGCGATCGCCTCGCCCAGGACGCGCGCCAGCTGCTCGCCGCGCTCGGGCGTGCCCTGCACCGCCACGGCGAAGGCGCCAATGCCCAGATAGGCCACGCGCGCGTTCTCGCCGACGATGCCGCGCATGCGGTCGGCGAAGGTGCGCATCATGCGATCGTGCTCCTGGCGCCCGAAGGTCAGGCCCAGGTCCTCGAAATGGTCGACCTCGACCAGCAGGACGCTGACGCCGACGGCGCCGTTGTCGGGGCGGCCGACGGCGTCGTCGACCAAGCGCACGAAGTGCGCACGGTTGGAGAGGCCCGTCGTCGGATCGGTGGCGATCAGTGCGGCGAGCTCCTCTTGACGGCGACGCTGCTCGAGAAGGCGTCCGAGCAGTGCGGCGAGGAGCTCGGCGTAGGTGTGATCCTCACCGGTGAACGGGCGCGGGCGCAGCGCAGTGGAGCCGAAGAACAGAGCGTAGCGCCGGTCGTCGAAGGGCACGGGGGCGGCCAGCGCTGAGCGCACGCCGAAATCGCGCGCCGATTCGGAAAGCGTGGGATCGCTCAACCTCGCACCGTCGGAATAGCTCAGCGTGCGGCCGTGCCTGTGCACGAGCTCCGTGACCGTTCCCGCCAGCGCCGTGCCCGCGCCGGGACTGCGGATGGGCGCGGGGCCGCTGGCAAACTCGTACTCGATGCGCGTGCCTTCGATGCGCTCGAGGATGCCGAACTCCAAGCCCAGCGTGCGCGTCCCCTCCGCGAGGACCGCGACCACCTGCTCCTCGATATCGGCGCAGCGATCGCCGCTCAGCCGCCAGAGCGTCTCGATGCGTCCCGCGGCCGTGTTGGTGCGCATGGCGCTCTCGGCGAGCAAGATGCGCATGCGCACCGCCTCGATGGCGCGGCCGATGTCTTCGACCAGGCCTTCGAGCAGGCTGATCTCCGGCTCGTCGACGCCGCGTGCGCCGTCGACGAAGGCGGTGAGCGCGCCGGCGACCTGCTCGGCGATATGCAGCGGGACGGAGGCGGCGGCACCGGGTGGATCCGCCAAGGCTACGACCACCGGTTCGTCGTCGTGGATGGCGGTGGCGGCCGACGAGTCGGGCTGCGCGCCGAGGCGCGCGCCTGCGGCGGCGACCAC
>JAGWST010000043.1 GCA_028869325.1 bacterium
GTCCTCTTGAATTGGCAGCGTGCGTTCGCCCGCGCTGTAGAATGGCAACCACGAAGAGGCGACGGATCCGTTCGGGTTGTACTTGTGGTGCAGGTAGCCCTCACGCGCGAGAGCCCGCTTGCAGAAGTGGAAGAAGCGCAGCGCCGGCTCGTGATAGCCTGCCTGGTCCAGCGCGTAGGCGACCAGCGCGCCGTCGCGCGGCCAAACGTAGCTGTAGGTGTCGCGAAAGGCGGAGGTGATGTCGCTGTCGTTGGCCGCGACGATGGCGCCGCCGTCGTCGATCTGCGTGCGCACGACCAGCAGGCTACGGCGGTACATCTCGACCACGCCCTGCGAGAGGCCCGTGAAGACGGTCTCCTCCTTGGAGACCCACGTCTGCCAGTAATCGCGCGTACGCCTGCGCATGCGGGCCCAGCCGCCCGTGGCGATGCGATGGTCGCGATCCAGCACGTCGTCCAAGCTGAAGCCGGCCGCCAGCCACGCCTCGACCGTGGCGTTGGAGCCGGGGGCGAGGGCGAGATCGACGCCGCAGACGGAGTCCACCGCGCCCTGGGCGATGGGATTGCCGGAGAGCTCGCCGTCCTCGGCGTCGCGAAAGGTTCCCTCTTGGCCGCCGTGCTTCGCGCCGACGGCGAAGCGGTCTGGGCCCTCGCCCTCTTCGCGCCGCATCCCGACCAGCAGGTAGCGTTGCCCCTTGTAGTGGATCAGTGCGCGTGCGTCGGGATGGTAGAGCGCGGTATCGCCGATCTCCGTGCCGTAGAGGTAGAAGTTGTGAGCCAAGAAGAGGCGCACGTCGCGTAGCGGCCCCTCGCGCCGGTCGTCGTAGAGCGTGATGCGCCGGAGCAGGACGGGCTCGCGCAGATCGACGACGTCGGAGCAGAGCAGGGTGAGGCCGAGCTGCTGATTCCGGAGCGAGACCGCCGTCTCCAGCGTGTTCTCACGGTAGCGCAGGTCGGCGACCCAGCCTGGGTGGTGCACCCACGAGAAGGTGCCCTCGCACCAGACGCCGAGCCGGCCCTTGTGGCCGCCGAGGTGATTCTCCTGGCCGATGTGCGGAAAGTAGAGATCGCGCATCGTGTAGGTGCGGTCGAAGGTAACGAGCAGCGAGCCGTTGGCAAGCGGCAGATCGCGAGGCATGGCCGCCGGTTCTAGCGGCCGCGAAAGACGGGCTGGCGCTTTTCGAGGAAGGCGCCGGTGCCCTCTTTGATATCTTCCGTATTGACCAGCAGGCCGAAGTTGAGTGCCTCGACGGCGAGCCCCTCGGCGAGCGTTACGCCGATGCCTTCGTTGATCGACTGCTTGGTGAGCTCGATCGCCAGCGGGCCCTTCGAGGCGATCAAGTTGGCGATCCGCTTAGCCTCGGGGATCAGCTGCTCCGCCGGCACCACGCGCTCGACCAGCCCGATGCGCCAGGCCTCCTGCGCGTCGATCATCTCGCCGGTGAGACACATGAACATGCCCATGCCCCGGCCGACCAGACGCGGCAGGCGCTGAGTTCCGCCGTAGCCCGGACAGAGCCCGAGATTCACCTCGGGCTGGCCGAACTTCGCCTTCTCGGAGGCGATTCGGAAGTCGCCGGCCATCGCCAGCTCGCAGCCGCCGCCCAGCGCGAAGCCGTTGACCGCCATGATCACCGGCTTGCGCATCCGCTCGACTTTCTTGGTCAGCGACTGCCCGTAGCGAGCCTTCCGCATGCCCTCCACCGCGCTTGGGAGAGCGTTGAGCTCGGCGATGTCGGCTCCCGCGACGAAGGCCTTGCCCGCTCCGGTTACGATGACGACGCGGACATCCGGGTCGTTGTTCGCGTCGTCCAGGACCTCGGCGAGCTCCTTGAGCGTCGGCTCGTTCAGCGCGTTGAGCTTATCGGGCCGGTTGATCGTGATCAGCGCGACGGCGCCCTCTTGCTCGATCAGCAGGTTCTGGTACTCGTGTTGGAAAGGCATCGTCATCTCCATCAGTTCTGGTACTCGTAGAAGCCCTTGCCGTTCTTGCGCCCGTAGCGTCCCGCCATCACCATGCGCTTCAGCAACGGAGGCGGGGCGAACATAGGATTCTTGAACTCGTCGAACATGATCTCGGCGATGTAGTACGTCGTATCGAGGCCGACGAAGTCGAGCAGCGTGAACGGCCCCATCGGGTAGCCGCAGCCCAGCTTCATGCCTTCGTCGATGTCTTCCAGGCTCGCCAAC
>JAGWST010000519.1 GCA_028869325.1 bacterium
CCAGGGATGCGCTTCACCAGGCGAACGAGGTTGCCCGCGCGGCGGTGCTCGTAGTGCACTTCGTCCATCAGCTCGCGCATCAGGAAGATGCCGAAGCCGCGCGCCGACCGGTGATATTCGTCGGGCCGGTCGCCGCGACCGGAAAAGTCGAAGCGCGCCCCCGTATCCACAACTTCGACCACCAGGTGGTGGTCGTCGGTGCGTTGGATGCGAAGCGTGATCTTGCGGTTGCCGCGGCCCAGCCGGCGGCCATGTTCAACGGCGTTAGCCAGCGCCTCCCCGACCGCAAACTCCACATCGGCGAGGGTCTGATCGTCGGCACCGAGATGACGGGATATCGCGACGACCCATCGGCGGGCTCCGCTTACGAATTCAGGATGATTGGGGATTTCGCCCCTCCAGTGCGGCGTGGACTTTACCTCTCGAATCATCGCGTCTTTGTTCATTCCCAATATCGGCGAAGAATTATCCGCAATTGACCGAAGCGGGCCCCATGGCTATTGGCCTCCCTCCGCCTCCACCACCCGCCTTCGTTGCCGCCGCCGCGGCCTCCGCGCCCTTGCAGATCCCTGCCGGGACCGTGCTGGTCGTATCGCTCTCCGAAAGCGTGAGCTCCGCGAGCGTGAAGGCCGGGGACTTCTTTCGCTTCGAAACGATGCAGCCGCTGGAGATCGGCGGGCGAACGGTTCTTCCCGCGCGCACTTCGGGTGTGGGCATCGTCTCCGATGCGCAAGCCGCCGGGTCGCACAGCAGGCAGGGTTCACTGCTGCTGGAGGCGCGCTACCTGCGCCTGCCGGGCGGCCAAGAGATTCAAGTGACCGTTGATCGCAAGGTTACCGACCTGCGCCGCCATGGGGCCGATCCCACGCTGCCATTCTATACGAGTTATCTGCCTATACCGCAGATGGGATTGCTGACGAAGGCCTACGACTACGTGCTGAACGGCAAGAACGTCGTGCTGGCCAAGGGCACGGTCTTCGTCGTGGTCACGATCGAGCGCACGATCCTGCGAGACTATCCCGTTCCGCGATAGACCTCGTCCGCCGAGAGGCCGCAGACGCCGCCGTAGTAGGCCGCGGCGTCGATCAGCGCCTCCAGTGGGAGCAGGCCGACCAGCTCTCCGCCCGTCACGCGTCCTCCCGCGCGTGCTACCTGACGGCGCGCCAGCTCCGTAACGCGGTGCAGCGGCGTCGCGGAGATATCCGTGATGTTGAAGGAGAGCTGTACCAGCGCGCCCTCGAGCGGGAAGGCCAGGGCCTTGAGCGTGGCAAGGCCGCCATCGCGCCCGCGCATGCGCCGCGCGATCGCGCGCGCGGCCGGCAGGTCGAGCCCCTCGGCGATGAGATTCCACGCCACCAGGAGTCTGCGCGCGCCCACGGCTACCGCGCCTGCGCTTGGATGCGGGGTGGGGTCGCCGATGTCAGGGGCACCGTCCGCCTCCAGCATGCGCGCGGACAACGCCTCGAAGCCGACGTTGCGAACGCGCGCCAGATCGCGCCGCTCGGGCCGCGTCGCGGCCTCCTCGTAGAGATACGACGGAATGCGCAGCTCGCTCCAGAGGCGGGCTGCCGTCGCGCGCGCCAGCTCTACGGCCTCGCCCATCTGCGCGCCGCGCAGCGGCACGAACGGCAGCACGTCCAGTGCGCCCATGCGCGGATGGAGACCGGCATGATCGCGCAGGTCGATGCGCTCCGCGGCGACGCGTGCCATCGCGATCGCGGCATCCTGCAGCGCCCCTCCCTCGCCGATCAGCGTGATCACGCACCGGTGGTGCAGCGGATCGCGGCTTCGATCGAGCACGCGCGCCCCCGCGGCCATGGCGGCGGCGGCGAGCGCCTCGACGATCTGTGGGTCGCGCCCCTCGGAGAAGTTTGGGACGCACTCGAAGAGCGCCATGAGCCCTACACTCTCCTAGAGCGCGCGGACGGCCGCGAGCGCGCGCGCGATATCGTCGACGGGTATGACGCGCATGCCTTTGGGCGCGGCGATCGAGCGCGCGGCGTTGGGCACGATCGCCGTCTTGAAGCCCAGCCGCGCAGCCTCCGCCAGCCGGCGCTCGCTCTGCCCCACGCCGCGCACCTCACCCGAGAGTCCGAGCTCGCCGAAGGCGACCAGATCGTGCGGCAGCGGGTCGTTGCGGTGCGCCGAGGCGATGGCCAGCCCCAGCGCAAGATCGGCGGCCGGCTCGCTCACGCGCAGCCCGCCGGCGACGCTGGCGTAGACATCCTGCGCGCCCACCAGCAGCCCGGCGTGCTTCTCGAGCACAGCCAGCACGATGGCCATGCGATTTCCGTCGAGGCTCGATGCGAGGCGCCGCGGCGTGCCGTACGCCGCACCTGCCAAGAGCGCCTGAACTTCGAGGAGAATCGGCCGGCTGCCGACGATCCCCGGCACCACGCACGAGCCGCCCGCGCGCGCGGAGCGCCCCTCCAGAAAGCGCTTTGACGGCTCGGCGATCTCGCGTAGACCCTGCTCGCCCATCGAGAAGACGCAGATCTCGTCGACGGAGCCGAAGCGGTTCTTGTACGAGCGCAGGACGCGCAGACCGGCCGCGCCGTCGCCTTCGAAGTAGAGGACGGTATCGACGAGATGCTCCAACAGGCGAGGCCCGGCGATGGCGCCGTCCTTGGTGACGTGTCCCACCACGAACGTCGCGCAGCCGGTGCGCTTGGCAAAATACTGGATCGCTTGCGCGCACTCGCGCACCTGTGCCACGCTGCCGACCGCGGAGTCGCATCCCTCCAGGTAGACGGTCTGGATCGAGTCGATCACGAGCACGCGCGCGCCGGCACGCTCGACTTCGTCGAGAACGGGCGCAAGAGAGGACTCGGCCACCAGCAGCACGTCGCCGGCGGAGCCGATGCGTGCGGCGCGGAGCTTGGTCTGCGCGGCGGACTCCTCGCCGCTGACGTAGACGGCGGGGCCGGCCCGCTGGCGCAGGCGCGCCAGAACCTCCAGCAAGAGCGTGGACTTACCGACGCCCGGCTCTCCGCCGATGAGCACCACGCTCCCCGGCACGATGCCGCCGCCGAGCAGGTTGTCGAACTCCGCCATCCCGCTGCCGATGCGCTCGTCCGCGATGGTCTCGACC
>JAGWST010000520.1 GCA_028869325.1 bacterium
TCGCCGGGCCATCACCGACGCCGAGCGCGAGACGGGCCTCCCCGCCGACGACGTGGTACGCTTCGGACCGCATCGGTTCTACGAGCGCCTGGCCCCCCGTCTGCGCGGCAAGACGCTGCCGTTGGGCGCGCGCCCCGCCGCCGTGCCCGGCTGAGACCGCCGTGGCACGCTTCGCCTTTCTCTCGCCGGTGGAGTGGAGCGACGAGCGCATCTCGACGCCGCTGCCGCTGCGCGGAGCCGTGAGCGCCGTGCCCACCTGGAACGCCGACGGCCAGGCCGCACTGACGCTCGACCTGCGCGCGCGGCTGCCCGGCGCATGGACGCCGTGGGTTCCCCTGGCGGCGTGGGGTCCCGGCGAGCGGCGCTCGCTCAACGGCAGCGCCGAGGGGATCGCTCTGGATACCGATATCGCCAGCTTCGCGGAGCCGGCCCAGGCGCTGCAGGTCCGCGTGCGCGATGGTGATCCGCGCGCGATTCGCGCGCTGGCCGCAGCGGCCCCCGGCGAGCGCAACTACCTCGCTAGCCGCCAGCCCGACGAGCACTCCGTGGATCTCATCGTCCCCGAGCGCTCGCAGTACGTCAAGGAGGGTGAGCGCGGCTGGTGCAGTCCTACGGCGCTCTCGATGCTGCTGGCCTTCTACGCGCGCCGCTTCGAGCGCGGCGATTGGCAGCTCGATGTGGAGCGCGTGGCGGCGGCCGTCTACGATGCGCGCTACGGCGGCACGGGCAACTGGGCCTTCAACATGGCCTTCGCCGGCTCGCTGGGGCTGACGGCATTCGTCGCCTATCTCGACGACTTCGAGCATGCGCGGCGCTTTCTGCGCCAAGCGATGCCGCTGGTGATCTCCTACTCGTGGCGAAGCGGGGAGCTGGACGGCGCGCCGCTGGAGCAGAGCGACGGCCATCTGGCCGTCTTGCGCGGCATGACCTCGCACGGCGATCCCATCCTCAACGATCCGGCGCATCCGCGGATGCGCGCCATCTACCCGCGCGCGCAGCTAGAGCGTCTGTGGATGGAGGGCTCGCGCGGCTTGACCTACGTGGTGGTGCCCCACGAGCTGGCCGCCGCAGCCGTTGGACTAGCGCAGCGATGAGCGTCTCGCAGCCGCGCGAGCGGATCACCACCCTGGCCGATGTCGCCGATGCACCGCTGCACCTGGTGTTGGTGGAGCCGGCGATCCCGCCCAACACGGGCAACGTCTCGCGCCTCTGCGCCGCCACGGGCTGCGCGCTCCACCTGGTCGGGCCGCTGGGCTTCTCCGTCGACGATCGCGCGCTCAAGCGGGCCGGGCTCGACTATTGGGAGCATGTGCGTCTGGTGCTCCATGCCTCGCTGCGGGAGTTTCTGGAGAAGACCGAGCGCGAACGGCTCTGGCTCTTCGCGCCGCACGCCCGGCGGCGCTACGATCGCGTCGCCTACCGTCGCGGCGACATGCTGGTCTTCGGCACCGAGGTGACGGGGCTGCCGCAGGCGCTGCTGGACGCCATGCCCGAGCGCTGCCTGCGCATCCCCATGCGTCCGCGCAGCGTTCGCACCATCAATCTCTCCACCAGCGTCGGCATCGCCGCCTTCGAGGCGTTGCGCGCCCTCGACTTTCCGGGGCTGGAATGAGCGAGCAGGCCTCCTGCGGCGTTGCGGCCGCGCAGAGCGCCTTCGAGCGCAACGCCAAGCGCGTGATCGCGTGCCGCCGCTGTCCGGAGCTGCGCGAGTACATCGCCGCCGTGGCACGCGAGAAGCGGCGCGCCTACCGCGATCAGACGTATTGGGGCAAGCCGGTGCCGGCGCTCGGCGATCCGCTGGCGCGTCTCTTGATCGTGGGGCTGGCGCCGGGCGCCCATGGCTCCAACCGCACGGGGCGCATGTTCACCGGCGATCAATCGGGGCGCTGGCTCTTTCGCGCGCTGCATCGCGCGGGCTTCGCCAATCGGGAGACGTGGGAGCGTCCCGACGACGGATTGCAATTGATCGACTGCGCCATCACCGCCGCGCTGCATTGCGCGCCACCGGGCAACAAGCCGACGCCGGCCCAACTGGTCAGCTGCGCGGCGCACTTCCAGGCCGACTTCGATCTCTTCGAGCCGCACCTGCGTGCGCTCGTCTCACTGGGCGCCATCGGCCATCGCGCCGCCGTGAGGATGCTGGAGAGCCGCGGCTGGCGCTTCGAGGAGCGGCCGGAGTTCGCGCACGGCGCCGAGCATCTCGCTCAGCGCGAGGGGCGCACGCTGCACGTGCTCTGCACCTACCATCCCTCGCAGCAGAACACCAGCACCAAAGTGCTCACTGAGCCGATGTTCGACGCCGTGTGGTCACGCGCAAGAGCGATCCTGCACGGCGACGCGCGCTAGCGCTTGGGCAGCACGCCCTTCTGCATGATGCCGAAGAAGAAGAGCACCACCATGACGCCGATGCAGATGAACGAGAGCGTCGTCAGGCCGGCGTGGCGTGCCAGCAGGCTCAGCACGCCCACGGCGAAGGCCGCGGCCGAGAGATAGCCGCGGCGCGCCAGCCCCGGCGCGCGCGCGCGCAAGGCGCTAGCCACGTAGACGTTGAGCCCTGCCGCCAGCACGAAGACGACGATCAAGATGGTGAAGACCAGCGTGTTGTTCATGGCTGCTGCTCGCCCACCAGGCGCAGCCCCAGCTCGTCGAGATTCGGCTTGGGCACGCGGCTGGGCGCGTCGAGCATGAGATCGCGCCCCTGCTGATTCTTGGGAAAGGCGATCACGTCGCGTATGGAGCTCTCGCCGACCATGGTCTGCACGATGCGGTCGACGCCCAGCGCCATGCCTCCCATCGGGGGCACGCCGAACTTGAAGGCCTCCAAGAGAAAACCGAAGCGCTCCTGAATCTCTTCGTCGCCCATGCCCAGCGCGTGGAAGACGCGGCTCTGCAGCTCCGGCGTGGTGATGCGGATCGAGCCGGAGCCCAGCTCCACGCCGTTGAGCACCATGTCGTAGTGCAGCGCGCGCGCGTTGGCAGGATCGCGCTCCATCATCTCCTCGTGTCCCGGCGCCGGCGAGGTGAAAGGGTGGTGCGTGAAGGTCCAGCGCCCCGTCTCCTCGTCCAGCTCGAAGAGCGGAAAGTCGTAGACCCAGCAGAAGGCGAAGCGCTTGGGGTCGCGCAGCCCGGCGCGGTCGGCGACGTCGAGCCGCAGCTTGCCCGCCACGCTCTGCGCGCTGGCCGTTCTGTCGGCGACGATCAGGATGGCGTCGCCGCTCTGCGCGCCGGTTGCTGCGCGCAACCGTTCGAGTCTGGGCTCGTCCAGAAACTTCGCCATCGGCGACTTCACGCCGTCGGCACCCAGCGCGATCCATACCAGGCCCTTCGCGCCGTGCTCCTTCGCCCGCTCCACCATGGCGTCGAACTCGCGCCGCGAGCTGGAGCCGCCGCCCGGCCAGCGCAGCGCGATCACCGCGCCGCCCGCCTCCAGCACCCCCTTGAAGACGGCGAACTCCGAGCCGGCGAAGATCTCGCCGGCGTCGGCGAGCTCCAGATCGAAGCGCAGGTCGGGCTTATCGCTGCCGAAGCGGCGCATCGCCTCGGCAAAGCTCAGGCGCGCAAACGGCTTCTCCAACGTCACGTCGAGCGTCTTTTCGAAGGTCTCGATCATCATGCTCTCCATCACGCGCATGACGTCTTCCTGATCGACGAACGACATCTCCACGTCGATCTGGGTGAACTCCGGCTGGCGGTCGGAGCGCGAGTCCTCGTCGCGGAAGCAGCGCGCGATCTGCATGTAGCGGCCTAGACCCGAGACCATCGAGAGCTGCTTGAGGATCTGCGGCGACTGCGGCAGCGCATAGAACTGGCCGCGCGAGAGGCGCGCCGGCACCAGATAGTCGCGCGCGCCCTCCGGCGTCGGCTTGATGAGGATGGGCGTCTCGATCTCCAGAAAGCCCTGCGCGTCAAAGTAGTCGCGTACCGCCTTGATGAAGCGGTGGCGGACGGTCAGGTTGCGCACCAGGCGCGGGCGGCGCAGATCGAGATAGCGGTACTTCAGGCGCAGACCTTCGTCCACGTCCTCGTCGAGGTTGACCGGAAAAGGCGGCGTCTCGCTGCGCGAGAGCACCTGCAGCTCCAGCGCCTCCAGCTCCACCTCGCCCGTCGCAAGGCGAGGATTCTCGGTGCCGCTGGGGCGCGCGCGGACCACGCCGCGAACGCGGATCACATCCTCGTGGCGCAGCGTGTGGGCCGGCTCGAACGCCGCCGCGTTCTCCGGGTCGAAGACCACCTGGGTCAGCCCGTCGCGATCGCGCAGGTCGATAAAGACCAGGCCGCCGTGGTCGCGGCGCCGGTTGACCCAGCCGTTGAGCTCCAGGTGGCGTCCGATCTCTCTGCGGGTCACGAACCCGCAGCCGACGCGCTGCATCTCGATCACTCTGCTCCTTGATTCTTTGTCGACGCAAGCGCGCGCTTGATGCCGCTCACGTAGTGGTACTGGTAGACGATCTGGCGCGCGATGTGCGGCCAGGTGTTCTTCGCCCCGTCGCGGCGGCCGGCGCGCTCCAGCGTGCCGTAGACACCCGGCGCCTTGGCCAGCAGCGTGTGCAGCCACAGCGAGACCGGCGTCATGCCCAAGTTCATCTGCACGCGCAGGTCGTGGTGTTTGTTGTAGAAGCGCACCGTCGAGCGGCCGGCCAGCTCCATGCGCCCCTTCTGCTCGTCGTAGCCCACCGGATGCCAGTGGTAGTTCACCGCCTCCGGCTCGTAGAGGATCGTCACGCCCGCAGCCTGCAGGCGATAGCCCAGCTCCAGGTCCTCGTGGCCGTAGCCGGTGAAAGACTCGTCGAAGGCGCCCACCGCCTCCAGATCGGCCCTGCGCACGGATGCGTTACCGGTCAAGAAGTAGAGCCAGGAGAGGCGCTTGCGCGTGGAGGGGTGCAGCGGCCTACGCACGCTGGTATCCCGCGACTGGCGGTGGTAATCCTCGAAGGAGCCCACCTGCAGCTCCATCCCCACCACGGCGACGCGCTCGCGATCCTTGTGATGGGCCCAGTGGCGCGAGAGCAGGTCGGCCGATGCCAGAATATCGGCGTCGGTGAAGAGCACCACCTCACCGCGAGCGGCCCGGATACCGGCGTTGCGCGCGCCCGCGCGCCCCGTGTAGGGCCCGGGCAGATGGCGCACGCGGTCGTCGCGCTCGGCGATCTCGGCCAGATACTCTGCCGTGCCGTCGTTGGAGTTGGAGTCGGCGACCAGGATCTCGTAGCGATCGGAGGGCATGTCCTGGCGCAGCAGCGCGGGGATCACGTGCCGCAGTGTATCGATGCGGTTGTAAGTCGGAATGACGACCGAGATATCCGTGATCACAGCATCCGCTCCACGCCCTCGACGATCTCCGCGCGCAGCCGAGCGAGGGACTCGGCATTGGCCTGCGCCGGCTTACGCACCAGCGCGCTCGGCACGCCCCAGGGGGACCACTCCTGTGAGTTCAGCCGGAAGTAGCGATGCTCAAAGACCACCACCGTTGGGCGCCCGACCGCCGCGGCGACGTGCGTGGCGCCGGTATCCACCGTGATCACGGCGGCGCAGCGCTCGAAGACGGCGGCCCACTGCTGCAAGGTGAGCTCGCCGACGAACCGCACCTCGGGCTGGAGCCGCGCACGCAGCGGCTCGATCTCGGAGCGCGCCTCCTTTCCGTAGGTCACTACGACCTCCTTCCCGGTGCGCGCGCGCACGTCTTGGAGCAGCTGCGCGAAGCACTCGCGCGTGCCGCCGCCGCTGAGCCAGCGCGGGGCGAAGTGGAGGGCGATGCGAGGGGCGCTTCCCGGCAGCAGGCGCGCGGCCTCGCGGCGGTCCTCCGGCGCGAGCGGAAGCACCAGTTTGGTCTCCAGGCTGCTCCCGCCGGCTAGCAACACCAGCTCCAGCACCTGCAGCACCTCATGGCGCACGGGGCGCTCCGGATGGCGGTCGGCGTCGTCGGGATCGGCCTCGCTCACCGCGTGACGCGTAAAGTAGCGCGATGCGGCCAGGCGCGCCAGCCA
>JAGWST010000521.1 GCA_028869325.1 bacterium
GCGCAAGCCCGGCGGCAATCCCCCCAAGGCACCATAGAGGCGACGCGTTGCCTCCTTCGTCTGGTCGGCCAGCGCGGGGTCCACGGCGCCGCCGCGCAGCTGCGCGGCCAGCTCGCTGGCCAGTGCCACCACCGCCGAGATCAGCTCATCCAAACCAGCGTCCCTCCTGCACGGTCTACTTCGCCTCCGCCTCCGAAGTTGCCAGCGCCGGCACCGTTCGATCCCCTCCGCCGGCCGCCAGCGCGATGCCCACGACCGCGATCGCCGCGCCCAGCACCTCCGCAGGGACGACGGGCTCGCGCAGGATCGACCAGGCCCACACGTGACCGAAGATCGGCACCAAGAAGAGCAGCGCGCTGGCACGCGCCACGGAGAGAGACGAGAGCGCGTAGCTCCACAGCACGTAGCCCAGCGCGGTGGCGGCAAGGCCCACGTAGAGCGCCGCCGCGACCATCTCCCCATTGACCGGCAGGCCCCGCCACTGGCCGCCCAGGAGCGAGCCCACGGCCAGCAGCACGCCCGCACCGGACATCTGCGCGGCGTTGGCCACGTAGGGATCCAGGTGCGTCGCCCGCTTCATCGCCACCACGTTGAACGCAAGCGCCAGCGCTCCCAACAGCATGACCCCCATCGCGACCAGATCGCCCGGTCCCGCAGCCATCTCCGGCAGCGCGATGACGGCCACGCCGGCCGCGCCCAGCATGACGCCGGCGATCGCGCGCGCATCGACGCGCTCGTGCTCGAGCAGCGCGGCGAGCACGACCGCGAAGAGCGGCGAGGCGTTCGCCAAGAGCGAGCTGAGGCCCCCGGGGAGACGCTCGGCGCCCACAAAGGTCAGCCCGAAGAAGAGTGCCGAGGTCACCGCCATGGCCGCAAGCGTGGGGAGATCGTGACGCTCGATGCGCACGCCCCGGCGCATCGCCAGAACCGCAACGGCCAGCGCCGCGCCGGCCAGCAGCGCGCGCACCGCGGCGAAGGCCAGCGGCCCCACGCCGGCACCCTCCACCAGCTTGACCGCCACCCACGTGCCGCCCCAGAGCGCGCACGGCACGCGACGACGAGAGCGCGGCCCGCGCTCAGACTTCGCGATCCCATTTGGCGAACGCTGCGGCGATCTCGGGGCCTTCGCGCGGCTCGCCACCCCACTCGAACGGCTGATAACGCGTGCCCATCCACTCGGGGCGGTAGCGCCCCTCCAGGCGGAAGGTGTAGCGGCGCCCCTCGGCGGCGCATTCGATGTCGATCGCCGCGAAGCGCGGCGGGCCGGCGTCGACCGATTCGCGCGCGATGGTGAATTTGGGAATCAGCTCGACGTTCGGCGACCCACAGAACGGGCAGTACATCGGTGTTGGGATTCCCGTCGCGGCGCCCCCGTCCTGGCACGCTTGCCCGGGTGTACCGGCAAGAGTAGAGAGACTTGCGCGCGAAGCTCTGCCCATATGGAGCATCCGCTATGATGATTCCGCTCGTTCTTGCCGTCATGGCCGGAGCAGCCAGCCCCGCCCCCACCGCCAAGCCGTTGCGCGAGGTCGTCTTCAAGGCCTCGTATACGCGCCGAGAGGCGCTGCAGGTGGAGCATTACGGCGCCGTTCCGCCCGATGCGTTCGGCCACAGCACCGGCGACGACGGCACCATCACCGTCGACGTCATGGCGGTTGGCCGGAATACGCTCGGCATTAGGCTGACGGAGAGTTGGAAGCAGGCCCCGCGGACGGCCACCTACCTGGGCAACGTCGCGCCCGAGGGGACGGTGAACTTCGGCAACCAGCCCATCAGCGGGTGCGCGCGCGATCTGCTGGTCTTCTTCGGCCCATCGGTGACCCAGAGCCAGCCCATGGCGCCCGGCGTCGCGTGGACCTCCAAGCTTGACGCCAAAGACGTCAGCGTCTCAACGAACTACACCGTCGCCAAGGTGGACGGCTCCATCGTGACGATCAACGAGACGCGGACCATCGCCGTCCATGCGGCCCGGGGCATGGACTCGCAGCTGGGCGGCTGGGTAACCTACAAGCCCAGCAAGCTCGTGCCGATCGCCGGCCAGCTCACCGAGCTGCGCCAGGCCTCCAGCGCCTCCGGCAACGACACGATTCAGAGCATCGTCAACTTCACGCGCCTCTCCGACACGTTGGACCACTGACCGCTACGTGGGCTTCGGCCCCGAAGGCGGCGGCGTGGTCGGGGCGATCTGCTGATCGGCCTTGGCCTGCGTCGACTGCGCGATCCCACCGCGCATCTCCGTATCGGCCATGACGTTCTTGTAGCGAATGTAGTCCATCACGCCCAAGTTGCCGTTGCGGAAGGCCTCGGCGATGGCCAGCGGCACCTGCGCCTCGGCCTGCACCACGTTCGCTTGCATCTCTTGCGTGCGCGCCTTCATCTCTTGCTCCGAGGCCTGCGCCGCGTACTGCCGCTCCGCCGCCTTGGCCTGACCGATGCGCCGATCGGCCTCCGCCTGACTGATCTGCAGATCGGCGCCCACGTTCCGGCCCACGTCGACGTCGGCGATGTCGATCGAGACGATCTCGAAGGCGGTTCCAGCGTCGAGTCCCTTCGTGAGCACCGTCTTGGAGATGCGATCGGGGTACTCCAGCACCTCTTTGTACGACTGCGCCGCGCCAACCGCCGAGACCACGCCCTCGCCCACGCGCGCGACCACCGTCTGCTCGCCGGCGCCGCCGACGTAGCGGTCCAGGTTGGTGCGCACGGTGATGCGCGCCTTGACGTTGAGCTGGATGCCGTCCTGCGCCACGCCCTGGAAGACCGGCGTCTCGATGACCTTGGGGTTCACGGACGTCTGCAGCGCCTCCAAGACGTTGCGCCCGGCAAGATCGATCGCCGCGGCGCGTTGCCATTCCAACGGAATCTGTGCGCGTTGCGCAGCAATCATCGCCAGCGTGACGTTCTCGACGTTGCCGCCGGCGAGATAGTGCGACTGCATTTGATCCACGCTGAGATTCAATCCCGCTTTGCGCGCGCGCACGTAATTGGTCACGATGACGCCGGGCGGAATACCGATCAAACGCATCCGTACGAGCGCGATGATTCCTAGCGGAACTCCCGCAGCAATCGTCCGAATCCATAAACCGATCGGGAAGTAGTAGAGAAACGCGAAGAAGGCAATGACGATAAGAAGGACTACGATCGTGCCGCTAACGGCTATCATCTTCAGCTCCTATGAAACGACGGGCTCGACGAAAATCCGAGCGCCCTCAACGCGCACGACTCGGATTGGGGTTCCTTGCGCGATAAATTCACCTTCGGTGAGTACGTCCACGCGTCGGCCGTCGA
>JAGWST010000522.1 GCA_028869325.1 bacterium
ACTTCATGATCTCGACCTGGACGGTGTCGCCGACCTTGACGACCTCTGAGGGGTGCTTGATGCGCGTGTACGAGAGCTCGGAGTTGTGGATGAGACCATCCACGCCGCCAAGGTCGACGAAGGCACCAAACTCCGCCAGACGGACCACCAGACCCTCACGGATCTGGCCGACGGCGAGGTTGCCAAGCAGCTCTTGCTTCTTCTGGTTGAGCTCTTCCTCGAGCACCAGCCGTTGCGAAAGCACGACGCGGTGGCGCTTGTGATCGAGGTCGATCACCTTGAGCCGCAGCTTCTTGCCCACCAGCTCCTCGAGGTTGCCTACCGGCTGGCGGCGGATCTGCGAGGCCGGGACGAAGCCGCGCATGCCGAGGTCGACGAGCACGCCGCCCTTGACCACCTGCGTGGCCGTGGCCTCGATAACCTCGTCGTTCTCGTGCGCCGCGATGACTTTCTCCCACGTCTTGAGGGCACGCGCACGCCGCTCGGAGAGATAGAGCTCACCGTCGTCGTCGACGCGGTGAATCATCACCTCGAGGGTGTCGCTAACCTTCAGCGACTTGGGATCGATGGCGAGCGAAAGCTCGCGAAACGGAAGGATACCCTCCGACTTGCCGCCGATGTCGACCAGGAGCTCGTCCTGATACTTGGCGACGATGATGCCCGTGAGCACCTGGCCCTCGTCGAGGACCTTGAGACTCTCTTCGTACAGGCGCTGCTCGAGCGCGAACTGATCCTCTTCCTCCGGCTGTACGGCGTTCGGTTGCGTCTCTGTCAAAATGGCGATGTGACCTAATCCTTTGTGTTGTATTTGCCTACCGTTGGCAACGCGGGCAGTAGAACGTTCCGCGTTGCGCCAAGGTGACCCGTTTGATGGGCGCATGGCAGCGACGGCACGAAAGGCCCTCCCTGCCATAGACGGCCAGGGTGTTCTGGAACCCCCCCCGGAGTCCTTCAGCGTCGACATAATCGTCGATGCTGCTTCCGCGCATCCGGATCGCACGCCCGAGAACCCGGATCAGGGCCGCATGGAGGCGCTCGACGCGGGCCTTCGAGAGGCCGCCGGCCCGCCTCTTGGGATGGATGCCCGCCAGATAGAGGGCTTCGCAGGCGTAGATGTTACCCACCCCGGCCAGCCGGCTCTGATCCAAGAGCAGGCTCTTGATCGGCGTTCGCCGCCCCTCGAGCAGCCCACGCAAGGCCTCCGGGGTGAAGGCAGGGTCTAGCGGCTCGGGCCCCAGGCCGGCGGCCCAGGCACCGTCGGCGGTCAGCCGCACCCGCCCGAAGCGGCGCACATCGGAGAAGCGCAGCCAGCCGCCGTCCTCGAAGCGCAGGCGCAGCCGGGAGTAGGCGTCTTCCTGCGGCTGCGCCTCCACGATCAGCCGCCCCGTCATGCGCAGATGCACGGTCAGCGCGCGCCCCGAGCCTAGCCGCATGACCACGAACTTGGCGCGCCGCGTCACGGACTCGATGCGCTCGCCGCGCAGGGTCTCGGCGAAGTCGCCGGGCAGATCGTTGACGACGCTGCCCGCCATCTCTACGCGCACCTCGGCGATGCGCCGCCCGCTGACGGCGCGCGCCAGGCCGCGCACGATGGTCTCGACTTCAGGGAGCTCGGGCATCTCGATTTACTCAGGCGGGAGCGGCGGCAAGCCGCCGACGCGCACGCCTTCCATCAAGCCGTCCTCGTGAGCCTCGCCGGCGGGCAATTCGATCACATACGCGCCGTAACCGTCACGCACGGGAATGCGCTCGTCCGGCGTCTGCGGTGAGGCGTGCGGCACGCGCGCGGCGACGGAGGTCACCACGCCGCGCTTGTCGATCCACACCATGTCCAGATCAATCAGCGTATTCTTCATCCAGAACGACCAGCCGGACTCCCTGGGAAAGACGAAGAGCATCCCGGTGCGCGGCGGCAGCTCGCGCACGTTCATCAGACCCTGCTCGCGCTGCGCAGGATTCGCCGCCACCTGCACGCTCAACCCCGCACGGGGCGCACTCAAGCGGAGCGCCGGCAGACGCCGTAGGCTCACGGCGGGGGGCGCCACGGGAACCGGCGCCTGCGCCAGGATCGCCCCGAGTAGGAGCGCCGCGATCACGGCGCCTCCGTCTCGACGAAGGCAGCGGGATCGTACTCGTCGACGTCGTGCCAGGTCCGCCCGACCTTGATCGAGACCTGCAGCGGCACGCTCAGGTCCAGCGCGTCCTCCATCTCGCGGCGCACGACGGCGACCGTCGCGTCCAGAGAGCGCTCCGCGACGTCGAAGAGCAGCTCGTCGTGGATCTGCAGCAGCATCCGCGCGTCGAGCCTCTGCGCGCTCAGGATGCGCTGCGCGCGGACCATCGCCAGCTTGACCAGATCGGCTGCGCTCCCTTGCACGGGCGCGTTGACGGCCTCGCGCTCGGCAGCACCACGCACGGCAAAGTTCTTTGCGCGCAGATCGGGCAGATAGCGGCGGCGGCCCAAGATGGTGGAGACGTAGCCCCGCTCGCGCCCCTGGGCGACCACGCCCTCGAGGAAGGCGCGCACGCTGGGGAAGCGCGCGAAGTACGCCTGCGAGATCTCGTGCGCGGCGGCGCGGTCGATCTCCAGACGTTGCGCCAGGCCGAAGTCGCTCATGCCGTAGAGCAGGCCGAAGTTGACGGCCTTGGCCATGCGGCGCTGATCGGCAGTAGCCTTGGTTCCTTGCGGTACGTCGAAGATACGCCGCGCGGTGAAATCGTGAATGTCCTGCCCTTCGTGGAAGGCGGCACGCATCGACTCGTCGCCGGAGAGGTGCGCCATCAGCCGCAGCTCGATCTGCGAGTAGTCGGCGGCAAGCAGCACGCGGTCGGGCGCCGAGGCCACGAAGGCCTTGCGCACACGCCTGCCCAGCTCCGTGCGCACGGGGATGTTCTGCAGATTCGGGTTGGTCGAGGAGATCCGGCCCGTGGCCGTGGTCGTCTGATGCCACTGCGTGTGCAGCCGCCCGCGCGCGTCGACCAGGGTCGGCAGCACGTCGACGTAGGTCGACTGCAGCTTGGTCAGCTCGCGCCACTCCAAGACCAGCGCGGCGATGGGAAAGTCGCGCGCAAGGCTCTGCAGAATCTCGGCGCCCGTGCCCCACCCCGTCTTGGTTCGCTTGCCGCCCGGCAGGTGCAGATCGTCGAAGAGCACCTTGCCCAGCTGCTGCGGCGAGGCCAGGTTGAACTCGTGGCCGGCCTGCGCGAAGATCTGCCGCTGTACCTCTGCCGCGCGCTCGGCGATGCCGGTGCTCATCTCGCGCAGCGCGTCGCCGTCGAGCGCGATGCCCGCCTCTTCCATCTGCGCCAGGACCGGCACGAGCGCCGTCTCGACCTCGGCATAGAGCGAGAGCTGCTCGCGCTCGGCCAAACGCTCGCGCAACATGGGCACAAGGCGCACGATCGCGTCGGCTCCGGCCGCCGGATCGCCCGGCAGCGAAAGGTCGAGATGCTCGCTGACGATCTCGTCCAGGCTGCCGTAGGCGCGCGAGGGATTGAGCAGATGCGCGGCGACCATCGTGTCGTCGCGTAGGCCGGCGGGCTCGATGCCGGCCGCGTAGAGGCGGCGCAACAGCGGCTTGGCATTGTGCGCAAGCTTGGCGACCGGCGTCGCCCACAGCGCCTCGAAGTGGGGGCGCACCGGCTGCGCGAGCGCTGCGCCGAGCGTAAGCGAGAGCCCCTCGCCTGCGCGCGCCGTCAGGCCGATCTGCTCGCTGCCCGGATCGTAGAACACGGCCACGGCCTCGGCCGCGCGCAGCTCCGCCACCAGGGCTGCCAAGCGTTTGAGATCGGGCGGATCAACGGCGGAGACGTACGCGTGGTAGTTGCCGCCCACCTCCTCCGGGCGCGGCGGCGCCTGCTCTCCGCTGGGCGCCTGCAACTTGGCCAGCAGCGTTTTGAACTCCAGCTCCGCGAAGAGCGGATAGAGCTGCGCATCCTCCGGCTCCACGTAACGCGCCTGCTCCCACGCGCGCGAGATCGGCACGCTGCGATCCACGCGCGAGACGTCGCGGCAGACGCGTGCCTGTTCGCCGTGGGTGCGAATGAGATCGGCCAGCTTCTCCGATCCCGCCAGTTCCGGTTGCGCGATGAGTGCGTCGAGCGAGCCGGCCGCTTGCAGGAGCTTGATCGCCGTCTTCTCGCCGACCCCCGGGATGCCGGGCAGGTTGTCGGAGGGATCGCCCTTGAGACCGCGATAGTCGACCAGTTGCCCCGGCTCCAGCGCGAAGCGCTCGCGCACGGCTGCGGGATCGTAGCGCGAGAGATCGCTGATGCCGCGCCGCGTCGCCAGCACGGTGGTGTGTTGATCCACCAGCTGCAGCAGATCCATGTCGCCGGTGACGATGAGCGTCTGGAAGCCGTCGCTCTCCGCTTGGTGGGCAAGCGTGGCGATGACGTCGTCGGCCTCCTTGCCTTCGTACTCGGCGACGGGGATGCGATAGGCCTCCAGGACGCGGCGCACCAGCGGGAACTGCGAGCGCAGGTCGTCGGGCGTCTCCTGCCGCTGCGCCTTGTACTCTTTGAACTGCTGGATGCGCTCCAGCGGCAGGCCCTTGTCGAAGCAGGCGATGAGATGCGTGGGCCGCTCCTCGGCGATCAGCCGGCGCAGCATCATCGTAAAGCCGTAGGCGGCGCTGATCGCCACGCCCTTGGTGGTAGTCAGTGGCGGCAGCGCGAAGAAGGCGCGATAGACCAGGCCGTAGACGTCCAAGAGCATCAGGCGCCCAGCCGGCTCGCGGCGCTGTTCGAAGAGGGTTGCCTCGCTCATTGCACCTCGAGGTTTGCGGCGCTGGCGCCGACGCGCCCGTCCGCGGAGATCACCAGCACGGTCAGCGCGTAGCGCCCGCGTACCGGGGGTGCGGTGAGCCGTGCGGTGAGCGCGCCGCCCGTGCCGCGTACCGTGTTCCACGCGTAGATGCGCGTGGGCGAGGGCGCCTCGGTCTCGCGCCGGGTGACGATCTGCGTGCGCTGCAGCGCGAAGAGGTCGCCCACGTTCGAGCCCGCGGGCGTCACCCAGGCGTGCCAGACGGCATCCTGGGGCGCCGTGTTCTGCGTGGTCACGCCGGCCGAGGTCAACAGCGCCACGGCCTCGGTAAAGCTGGATCCGGCTGAGACCGTCTGGTCGGAGACGCGGACCACGGCGGTCGCGGGCGCGCTGC
>JAGWST010000523.1 GCA_028869325.1 bacterium
CTGAAGAAGCGGCGCATCTCGCGCAAGGCCTTCACGCGCGGTGTCGAGGTCATCACCCACTTCGTCTCCATCGCCCGCGGCGCCGGCGCGGACGAGATTCTCGCCGTCGCGACCTCCGCGGTGCGCGAGTCCGTCAACGGCCGCGAGTTCGCCGACGCGGTCTCCGCCGCGGCGGGCGTGGAGGTGCGGATCATTCCGGGCGCCGAGGAGGCGCGCCTGATCCAGTTGGGCGTGGCGCGCGGTTACCCGCTCCACGGCCGCGTCGCCTGCATCGTCGACGTCGGCGGCGGCTCTACCGAGGTGATCGTCGCCGATAGCGAGCGCGCGCGTTTCCTGCGCTCCGTGCGGCTCGGCAGCCTGCGGCTCTATGAGGAGTTCCTGGCGGGTCACGATCCCGTCGACACGGCCGACTACCGGCGGCTGCAGCACCACATCGAGCGCGCTCTGCGGCCGCTGGCGCGCAGCCTGCGCGACTACGACTTCGACGTGGTCATCGCTACCTCTGGAACCGCGCTGGGCCTGGCGGGCGCCGATGCCGCGGCGCGCGGGCTGCCCGCCGGGCGCGTACACGGCTACGAGCTGACCGCCGCGCGTCTGCGCGCGCTGCAACGTTCGCTGCTGCGCATGACCGTCGCGCAACGGCGGCGCGTCACCGGTATGAATCCGCGCCGCGGCGACATCGTGGTTGCCGGGGCCGCGGTCCTCATCGGCGCGCTCGAGGCGATGGGTCGCTCGTCGTTGATCGTCTGCGATCGGGCGCTTCGCGAAGGCTTGATCGCGGAGTTCCTCGATCAGCGCCTGGAGCGTGCCTCGCAGTCGGGCGATCCGCATGCCGTGCGCGCGGAGGCCGTGCAGGAGTTCGCCGCGCGCTTCGGCACGGGCGGAGAGCACGAGCGCACGGTGGTCGCGCTGGCGCTCTCGCTCTTCGATCAGACGCGGGCGCTGCACGCGCTGGGAGCTCCCGACCGCGAGTTGCTCTACGCCGCCGCGATGCTCCACGACGTGGGCAAGTATCTCGCCGCTTCGTCGCACCACAAGCACTCCGCCTACGTGGTGCGCAACGCCGATCTGCGAGGCTCGGCCCCCGGCGAGCTGATACTGGTCTCCGCCGTGGCGCGCTACCACCGGCGCTCGATGCCCAAGGAGCGCCACCCGGAGTTCGCGCTGCTCTCGCCGGAGGCGCGCGATCGCGTCGCCAAGCTGGCCGGCATTCTGCGCGTCGCCAATGCCCTCGATGCGTGCAAGCTGGGCGTCGTGACCGGCATACGCGCGCAGGTGCGGGCCGGACGGCTGAGCCTCCAGGCGGAGGCGGCGCAGGAGATCGCCGCCGAGCTTGCCGCGGCGAACGTGATGTCGGACCTGCTGGCCGCCGCGCTGGGCCTGCCGGTGGACGTGGCCTTCGTCCGGGTCGAGCGGGACTTCGGCGATCGCTCGTGGGGGGAAACGGAGGGCCGGGCGGCGGAAGCAGGGCGCGGATGACGGAGACGAAGCGCAAGATTCTGGTGGTGGATGACGAGGTCTCGATCGTTCGTACCCTGCGCTTCAATTTGGAGCGCAACGGCTACGAGGTCCGCACCGCCGGCGACGGGCGGACGGCCATCTCGCTGGCCGCCACCGAATGCCCCGATCTGGTGGTGCTGGACATCATGCTGCCGCTGCTGGATGGGATCGAGGCGTGCAAGCAGATTCGGCGCAGCTCCGACGTCCCCATCATCATGCTGACGGCGAAGGACCAGGAGATCGACAAGGTGCTGGCGCTGGAGCTGGGCGCCGACGACTACGTGACCAAACCGTTTTCGCTGCACGAGTTCATGGCGCGCGTGAAGGCGCGCCTGCGCCGCAAGAACGGTCAAGCGCAGCAGCGCGAGCAGGTTCTCGAGTTCGGAGAGGTCCGCCTCGATCCCGAGCGCGGCCAGCTCACGGTGCGCGGCGACGAGGTTGCGCTCGCACCCAAGGAGTTCAAGCTCCTGCAGCTGCTGATGGAGAACGAGGGTCGTATCGTCACGCGTCAGACGCTCCTCGACAAGGTGTGGGGCTACGACTTCGAGGGCGAGCAGCAGACGATCAACGTGCACGTCCGCTGGCTGCGCGAGAAGATCGAACGCGATCCCAATCAGCCCGAGCGTATCGTCACCGTGCGCGGACGCGGATACGTCTTCAAAGCGTGACGCCCGTCGATCCAGGTACCGTCGTCACCATCGCCGTGGTAGGCGGATTGCTCGGGCTGGCGGTCGGGCTCTTCGTCGGACGGCGCGGGGTCGAAGACGCCGCCGCGGCGCTCGCGCGATCGCGCGGGGCGGGGCACGAAGAGCGCGAAGAAGATCTCGCCGATCGTAGGCTGGAAGAGGTCCTCGCGCGCCTGCCGGCCGCGGCGCTGTTGATCGATCGGGCGGGCCGGGTGGTCCGCACCAACGCCGCGGCCGCGGAGGTCTTGGGGATTCCGGCGCAGCTGGCGCCGGGGCGCGCGCTGATCGAGCTGGTCCACTCCTACGAGTTAGACCTCACGGTGCAGCGCGCGTTGGCGGGTGACGTCACCGAGACAGAGATCGTCTTTCGCGACCTGCCGCTGGAGCGCACGCTGGCCGTGCTGGCCTTCCCGCTCTCCGGCGGCGACGCCATGGTGCTGGCGCGCGACGAGACGCACGTGGTTCGCTTGGAGCGGGTGCGGCGCGAGTTCGTCGCCAACGTCTCGCACGAGCTGCGTACGCCGCTGGCGTCGCTGAAGCTTGCGCTCGAGACGCTGCTGGAGAGCGACGACGAAGAGGCGCGCGGCATCTTTCTCCCGCAGATGCGAGCGGAGATCGATCGCATGATCGCGCTCACGGAGGATCTCTTGGAGCTGGCGCGCGCCGAGTCGGGGCGCATGATCCTACGCATCGGCGACGTTGACCTGGCGGTGCTGGTGCGCGAGATCGTGAGGCGCTTCGAGCGGCACGCCCAGGAGCACGGCGTCGCGCTCTCGGTCGATGTGGCGGGGCACGTACCGGCACGGGGCGATCGCGACCGTCTGGCCCAGGTCTTGGTCAACCTCATCGACAACGCGCTGCGTTACACGCCGCGCGGCGGCAGCATCGTCGTGGGAGCGGAGTGCCGCGAGGGCGAGGCGTCGTTGACGGTGCGCGACACCGGCGCCGGGATACCGTATGCGGACCTGCCGCACGTCTTCGAGCGTTTCTACGTGGTCGACCGCTCGCGGCGGCGCGGCGCAAGCGGCACGGGGCTGGGCCTGGCGATCGTCAAGCACCTCATCGAGGCGCACCAGGGAACGGTGGGGGCCGAGTCGGAGCTGGGCGCCGGCTCGACGTTCAGCTGCCGTTGGCCGGTGGCGCGATGATCGACGCCAAGGCGGCTCGCCTCGGTGCGTGAGGCAGAGGTGCGCGCCCGCCTGAAGCAGATCGCCCACGACATCCGCGGCCCGATCACGACCATAGGGGGTTTCTCCGAGCTGCTCGAGCAATCGCTGGCCGAGGACGACGAGCGGCGCGCCCACCTTGCCGCTATTCGGCGCGCCGTCCGACGTCTGCGCGAGCTCGCGGATCGGCTCTCGCACGAGGCCCAGGGCGGCGACTGAAGCGGCGCCGCGCGCCGGCACCGGAGGAGGCCCATATCGAAAAGCGAAACGCGCCGCGATGGCCACCTCACCGACGCTCCTCCCGCGGATGCCCTCCGTGGGCTCCTCCATGCGGGCGCTGCTGAAGGCATCCGCGGCGCCGGGCATGGTGCTCTCCGAAGTTCCCGTGCCGCAGATCGGCCCCGGCGAGGTGCTGATCGCCGTTCAAAAAGCCGGCGTCTGCGGGACGGACCAGCACATCTACCGCTGGGACTCCTGGGCCCAGCGGCGTCTGGTCCCCCCGCTCGTGGTCGGCCACGAGTTCATGGGCATCGTCGCCGCGGTCGGCCAGGCGGTGCGCTCCGTTCGCCCCGGCGACCGCGTGGCCGCGGAGGGACACATCTCCTGCGGCTACTGCTTTCAATGCCGTACCGGCCAGGCGCACATCTGCGAGCACGTGCAGATCATCGGCGTTGACCGTGACGGCGCTTTCGCGGAGTACCTTTCGATGCCGGAGGTCAACGTCTGGAAGCTGGACCCAGCGATCCCAGACGAGTTCGCCGCCGTCTTCGACCCGTTGGGGAATGCGGTGCACACGGTGATGGAGGCGGGCGTCAGCGGCAAGACCGTGGTGATCACGGGCGTCGGGTCGATCGGCCTGATGGCGATTCCCGTTGCGCGCGCCGCGGGCGCGGCCGCGGTGATCGCCGTCGACGTGAACGCCGAGAAGCTGGCACTGGCACGCCGGCTCGGTGCCGACGCCGTCTTCGATGCGCGCGACGCGCGCGTCGTCGAGGACATCTTCGCGCTCACCAACGGTGACGGCGCCGACGTGCTGTTGGAGATGAGCGGAAGCGGGCAAGCGATCAACCTTGGTCTGGCTGCCGTTCGCAACGGGGGGCGAGCCGCGCTGCTGGGGATCCCCTCGGACGAGGTGCAGCTCAACCTCGCCGAGCGCATCATCTTCAAGGGCTTGACGGTCCTGGGCATCAACGGGCGCAAGATGTTCGAGACCTGGTATCAGACGCAGGCGCTGGTCAAGAGCGGCCGTATCGATCTGCAGCCGATCATCACGCACGTTCTGCCGTTCGAGCGTTTTGAGGAGGCGTTCGCGCTGATGCATGAAGGGAAGGCGGCGAAGATCGTGCTCGACGTGCGAGGGGATGCGAGATGAACGCGGGATTCGACCGGATGCTGGGTGCGGAGCTGCAGCGCCTCAAGGATGGAGGGACCTACAAACGGTTGCGCCATCTGACCACGCCGATGGCGCCGCAGGTCAAGATGGAGGAGGCCGGCGAGGTGCTGGTCCTCTCCAGCAACGACTATCTCGGTCTGGCCGACGATCCTCAGGTGATCGAGGGCGGCGTCGCGGCCTTGCGCACGTACGGCGCCGGCACGGCCAGCGTGCGGTTCATCTGCGGGACGTTCGATATCCACCGCCGGCTGGAGCGACGTCTGGCGGCGTGCTTCGGCTTCGAGGCTGCGCTATCGTATGTCTCGTGTTGGAGCGCCAATACGGGGCTGATCCCGACCCTTGCCGTCGAGGGCACGGCCATCGTCTCCGACGAGCTCAACCACGCATCGATCATCGACGGCTGCCGTTTGGCCACGCAAGCCAAGCGCCTGCGCTACAAGCACGGCGACATGGCGGACTTGGAGGCGCAGCTGGCCGGCCTGCCTCGCGAGATGACCAAGTTCATCGTCACGGACGGCGTCTTCTCCATGGAGGGCGACCTTGCCAGGCTGCCGGAGATCGCGGCGCTAGCCCAGCGCTACGACGCGGTGAGCATCGTCGACGACAGCCACGGCACCGGCGTGATGGGCGCGACGGGGCGCGGTACCATCGAGCACTACGGCCTGCAGGGCAAGATCGATATCCTCACGGGAACGCTTGGCAAGGCGCTGGGCGGCGCCGCGGGCGGCTTCGTCTGCGGCTCCGCAAACGTGGTCGACATGCTGATCCAGCGCTCGCGGCCGCAGCTCTTCTCGAACGCGCTGCCGTGTACGGTAGCCGGGAGTGCGCTGGCGGCGCTGGACCAGTTGGAGCAGCGCCCGGAGCTGGTGGCAAGGCTGCGTGCGAACACGCAGTGGTTCCGCGAAGCGCTGCGGCGCATGGGCTACCGGCCGCTGGCGGGCGAGGCGGCGATCATCCCGATCATCGTCGGCGAGACGGCGTTCGCCATCAAGATGAGCGAACGGCTCCTGGAAGAGGGACTCTTCGTCACGGGCTTCGGGTACCCCGTGGTTCCCGAGGGAACGGCTCGCATTCGGGTGCAGATGTCGGCGGCACTCGACCGGCCGCAGCTGGAGCACGCATTGGCCATCTTCGAGCGCGTGGGACGCGAGCTGGGGGTATTGGCCACGGCTTGAGCATCCGCCGGCCCAGTTCGCCCGTTTGAAGGGGCGTGAGGGAGGCCGTGCGAATGGCGGGAGGACGATGTCCGGGAGCGTGGACGAGGGGTTGCTGGAGCGCATCGCTTCCGGCGATGCGGCGGCTTTCTCCGCATTGTACGACCGCTACGCCGCCCTGGTCTACGGCGTGGCGAAGCGCATCCTACGCAGCCCCGAGCAGGCGCAAGACGTGACGCAGAGCGTCTTTCTCAAGGTCTGGTCGAAGCCGCGGCTCTTCACGGGCGGAAGCTTCGGTGCATGGGTCGCGCGCGTGGCGCGTAACGCCGCACTCGACATCCTGCGCTCGAGCGCGGTGCGGCTGCGCGAGCCGGAGATTCCCACGACGCTCGCGGCGACCGGCGATCTGGAGGAGGCCGTCTTCGCCGGCGTCGATCGCGAGACCGTGGCGCGGGCCGTGCGCGCGCTGCCGGAGAACGAACGCGTGCCGATCGAGCAGGCCTACTTCGGCGGCTTGACCTACCGCGAGGTGGCGGAGCGGATGGATGCACCGTTGGGAACCGTGAAGACGCGCATTCGATCCGGACTACAACGCCTGCGCGGTGCCTTACAGGGGGCGGTGACGCGATGAGCTCGATCGAGCATCACGACGAGCTGCGCGATCTCGCCATGCTCTACACGTTGGGCGCGTTGGAGACGAACCTGACGCACTGCGAGGATCTGACGCGCATCGAGGCGCATCTCCACGAGTGTGACGAGTGCCGCCATGAGGTGGCGATGGCACAGGTCGGCACCGCGATGCTGGCGCGCAGCGCCGCCGAGGAGCCGCCGTCCGAGCTCAAGAGTCGCGTGATGGCGGCCACGCTGCCCAAGCCGCGCCGCAAGGAGGCGAACTTCGCCTCTTGGACGGCGATTGCCGCGGCGATCGCTCTGCTGCTGGGCTTCGCGGCGTTGCTGCGCCCGCATCCGCCGGCCCAAGGTCCGGTGACGATACGGCTGCAGAGCACGACGACGGCCGCCGCGGGCGTGGTTCACGCCGGCGGCGGGGACAACATGACGGTGGACGTGGCGAACTTGGCGCCGCTTCCCGCGGGTCGCGTCTACCAGCTCTGGGCGATCGCTCCGGGCTCGCGGCCCGCGCCTGGACCGACGTTCTCGGTCGGCAACGACGGAAAGGCCAGCGTCGCGATGCACGCGCCCGCGCAGAAGGGACTCGTGATCGCCGTGACGGTCGAGCCTTCCGGCGGATCACAAGCCCCAACGACGCGGCCGTTCCTTGCCGGCAAGTTGGAGTGAGTCGCTAGCAGTAGTTCCCAGGGCACGGGTTCCCGCCGCCGGACGGTGGAGCGGTGGCCTGTGGGCCGGGAGTGGCGTTCGCCTGCACGATCAGCACGTCGCGCATGGCGTTCGTGGTGTAGTGGAAGGCGCAGCCGATATAGTAGGTGCCTGCCGTCAGCGTGATTGGGCCGACCAGTTGGCCGCCGTTGAGGGTGCCGCTGGCGTATCCCGCGGAGAGGGTGCTTCCGCCGCTCGCCGAGGTCGAGATCGCCGTGCCGGGAGGCGGAAATCCGCTGGTGCTCAGCACGTTGAGCGTATGCTGCGTGGTGCCTGCCAGGTTGCGCAGCATCACCTGCGTGCCCGGCGCGAAGGCCAGGACCTGCGAGAACGAAGCTTGCGTGTACCCGCCGACGACACCGAACTTCGGGTCGCTCACGGTACCGATCGAGCTCTGCGGCAGGGCCATGCCGATGACCTGCTGGCTGGAGGTCGGAGCCTGCGTCGCCGGCGGGTTGACGGCCGTGCCGCCGCCATACGTCGTCGTGCCGCCGCCGCCTCCGCCGCCGCAGGCAGCGAGTGCGGCAAGGACGGTCAGCGCAACGAACGGTACGCCGATCTTGCCAAGTCTGGATGCATTCATGGGGTCTCCTTCTTGTCGCAAGGGAGCGTTGCACCGGCGAACGTACCGCCGCGCTCTGAAGAAAGGCTGAACTCTGCCGCGGCCGCCGCGTTCAGCCTTTCTTCAGCGGTACGTGCGAGAAGAGACGGCATGGCGCGGATGCTCTGGATGCTCATCTTGCTGCTCGGCGCGGGGCTCTGCGGGCCGGCATCGGCGGCGCCGAACCCAGCCGCCGTGAAGCTGGTCGATCAGCGCGGTGTCGTCTTCAGCTTGGAGTCCCTGCACGGCCGTCCGGTGATTCTAACGTTCGTCGCGACGCGCTGCACGGATGCCTGCCCCATCGCCAACGCGACGTTCCAGAGGCTGCAAGGGCGGCTGCGCGCGGCCCGCGCGGACGCGCTCCTGCTCACGGTGACGCTCGATCCCGCCTACGATACGCCGTTTGTCATGTCGCGCGAGGCGCGGATGATGGGGGCGGATCCGCGCACCTGGCGCATGGCGAGCGGGACGGCGAGCAACGTACGCGCCGTGATGCGCGCCTTCGATGTGGTCACGCAAGTCGACCGTTCGGGAGTCCCCGACGTCCACAGCACGCTGATCTACATCCTCGACCGCCGTGGGCGCCTGGCCAAGCGTCTCTTGCTCTCGACGGATACCGTCAACGAGGTGCTGACGGCGCTGCCGCGGACGACCGCGGCACGCTCGAGCCTCTAGTGTCCCGAACCACAAATAGCGTGACCGTCGTCGCGTGCACCGCGTAGCTCTGGCAAGGCGCAACGAGCGACAATACCCTCTGCGGTATGCGAGCGAGGAGCAACGCAGCCAGAGCTACGCGCTGC
>JAGWST010000524.1 GCA_028869325.1 bacterium
GAGTTTGAGAACGTCGACGTGCGGTCGGTGCAGATGCTCGAGGAGGCGGGCGTACGCATTCGGCCGGGCAGCCATGCCCTGCGCACCACCCAACACCGCCTGCGCGAGAAGCGCTTTCTTGCGGCCAACGGCATCGGCGTCGCCGCGTTTGCCGAGATCGCCGGACGGGGCGATCTTGCGACTGCGGCGCAGCATCTGGGTCTCCCCGCCGTCATCAAGACCGCCGCGGGCGGCTACGACGGCAAGGGGCAGGCAGTGGTGCGCACGCTGATGGAGGCCCAGGCGGCGTTCGACCATCTTCGCGGCCACGAGCTCGTCTGGGAGGCCCTCGTGCCGTTCACGAGCGAGCTGGGCATCATCTGCGCGCGCAGCGAGAGCGGCTCGATGATCACCTATCCCGTGACGCTGAACATCCACGAGGAGAACATTCTGGCCTTCGCCGTGGCCCCCGCCGCCCTCCCCGAGGCTACACGCGCGCGAGCGCGCGAGATCGCCGAGCGCATCGCCGAGGGCCTAGCCTTCGTCGGCGCGTTCTGCGTGGAGTTCTTTCTGCTGGCCGGCGGCGAGCTGCTGGTGAACGAGATCGCCCCGCGTCCGCACAACAGCGGGCACTACACCTTTGACGCCTGCCAGCTCTCGCAGTTCGAAGCGCAGCTGCGCGCGGTCTGCGACCTGCCGTTGCCCGCTCCGCGCCTGACCAGCGCCGCGGTGATGGCCAACATCCTGGGCGACGGCTCTGGCGACGATCTGCTCGGCATCCCGGAGCTGCTGCAGGATCCAGGCGTGGTGCTGCATCTCTACGGTAAGAAGCACGCCGTCGCGCGCCGCAAGATGGGCCACTTCACGCTGCTGCGAGAGCCCGGCTTCGACACGGCGCGGCTGCTAGAGATAGCACGAGCGGCGCGCACGCGCCTCTCGTGGGGAACGCGCGCCGCCCTCATCACGTAGGCTCGCGCCGCCTGGAGAGCTCCGCGGAGACGGCTTTCACCGCTTCGGTGCGGATGCGCCCCTGGATCGCCGCGTAGGCGACCGCAACGGACTGGGCAACGGCACGCGCGAGTCTAGTCTGGTCGGGGTCCCAGGTTTGCTCGTTTGCCTGCGGAACGCAGACCAGCGCGCCGAGCAGCGTTCCACCGGCCGCTAGAGGAAAGGCCATGCCGCGCGCGCCGAGCCCGCTCTCCACCTCCTCCGCGTGCAGCTCCCGACGCGTGGCGCGAAGGCGCACGAACAGCGGATCGTCGACGTCCAGCGCCTCCGGCAGAGATCGCACGCCGTTGAGCGCCCTCAGCCGGTAGCCGGAAACGGTATCTTCATCGACGTAGAGCGCCGCCGTCTCCGTGCCGAGGTGCCGGTGGATCTCGTCGACGGCACGCGCGCAGAGCGTTTCCGTGCCGCGTATGTAGGGCGCCTCGTCGATGAACCGCCCGAGCGCCATCTGCGCTTTACGCCGCTCGCGAAAGAACAGCTCGTCTACGACCATCCGTACCCGTAACCGCAAGGCATCGAACGATAGCGCGATCGCGCACGCGGCCGCGAGTTGAATCGCCAAGCCTGCATTCTCGCTCACCGCCGCGCGCTCGACGAGCTTGCCGACGAGCGCAAAGATCGCCAGAATGATCGTGCTCAGCGTACCGATCACCAGCGCGCGGTTGAGAACGAACGAGACGTCGAGGACGCGGTGGCGCAAGATGGCATAGGCGTAGCCGAGCGGAATGGCGACGGCGGTGAGCTCGGCGAGCGGATAGAGTGGGATCGGGTGGGAGGCGAGGGTGCTTGCGATGGAGGTGATGACCCCCGAGAATCCTATCGCCGTCGACCAGACGATCCAGCGTAAACGCTGCCGCTGCTGCCCCGCTGCCCGCGCGTACGCAAAGGCGAGGATCAGCAGCGTGACCAGGAGTGCCAGCATGTAGGCCGGCAGGTGGGCCTCGCGCAGCTGCGGCACGACGCAGCCGGTAAGAAACCGGCTCGGCTGCGATATGACGTCGTCGAGCACCGTGATCCCGAGCGCAGCCATCACAACCACTCGAGCGGCGAAGAGTGTCCCTGAAGTCAGGATGCCGCGTGCCAGCGTCTCGACCATGAGATAGAGCGAGAGCGCTGCCGCTTCGGCGAGCACGACCGAGCCGATGGCGAAGAGAAGGCGGCCGGCTGCGGGCAGGGGCACGGCAGGGGCCGGATACATCGCGACGGCGATGCAGAGGCTGGCGGTGCCGAAGCACAGCGAGGCGCGGTCGCGCCCGCGCCACAGCACCAAGAGACCGGTCAGCAGGATGAGCAGCTTGACGGCGAGGCCGGCGAGCCACGCGCGCAGCGGTGCGCCTTGCGTTATGTTCACTGGAATACGCA
Organism: bacterium; assembly: GCA_028869325.1. Classification (GTDB taxonomy): domain Bacteria; phylum Vulcanimicrobiota; class Vulcanimicrobiia; order Vulcanimicrobiales; family SCRA01; genus SCRA01. The sequence goes on from JAGWST010000524.1 coordinate 2,350, forward strand.
GCGAGCTGCCGTCGCGCACGACCGGAAGCGCGAAGGCGTCGCCGACGCGCCCTGTTTGCTCGATCGTAGAGAGGCGTCCTAGCCGGCCGGCATCGCGCAGCTCGATGCGGTCGCCGGGCCGCAGCGCGGCGTTCCCTTGGACGACCGGCGTGGAGACGCCGAGCGCGGACATGACGATCACGGCGCACGCGCCGGCGCTGCGGATTGGAGGGCTTGCCTCGCTTTGCTGCGGCAGCGAGGCCGCTTGCAGCATGAACGCGCCGACGACGACCGCCGTGAGGACCGCCGCGAACGAGGTGCGCCTCGAATCCACCGGCATCGTTCGTCCTCTACGCTTGCGCGGATGACGAAGCGGCCCATGTCTTGCTCGCCCGACATCCATGCGCTCCGCAGTTCGTGGCCCGCGAACACGGGCTGCGGGGGCCACGGGTTTCGGTACCGGCGCATCGCGATCTTGCACGTAGCCGGATGCGCGTGTTGGTCCGTTCGGCTCTTGAAGCGTAC
>JAGWST010000525.1 GCA_028869325.1 bacterium
CCCCGCGACGGCTGATACGATGTGACCGCTGGTTGCTCATGGAAGCCTCCGTTATGACGTCGTTAGGATGAAGAGTAGCGTAGGCTATGCGCCCACTCCCAGGTATCGCGATTGTAGGTCTTCGCGCTCCCTCAGCTCTCGGCAGGTGCCGGAGAAGACGAGGGCGCCTTGATCGATGATGTACGCGTCGTCCGCCAACTTGAAGGGAATCTCTAGATCCTGCTCCACCAGTAGGATACTCAAGCCCTGGCGTTTCATCTCGGCGATCGCGTCGACGACCGCGTCGACGATCACCGGAGCCAATCCCTGAGAGGGCTCGTCCAGCAGCAGCAGGCGCGGGCCGGTCACCAATGCGCGGGCGATGGAGAGCATCTGCTGCTCCCCGCCGCTCAGGTAACGTCCGCGCCGCTCGCGCATGCGCGCCAGCGGGGCGAACATCTCGAACATCGCGGCCGATGTCCAGGGCGTGCCGCGGCGCTCGGCGATCAGCAGGTTCTCGCGCACGGAGAGGTGCGAGAAGACGCGGCGCTCCTCGGGCACGTAGGCGACGCCCAGCGCGTTCACGCGAAACGGCGGAAGACCGTCGATGCGCGCGCCGGCGAAGGTGATACTTCCGCGTTTGGGCGGCACCAAGCCCATGATGCTCTTGAGCGTGGTGCTCTTGCCCGCACCGTTGCGCCCGAGGAGTGCGACCACGCGCCCCTCCGGCACGGCGAGCGAGAGGTCCTTGAGGACGTAGCTCTCGCCGTAGTACGTGTGGATTCCCGCAACCGTGAGCACGCGCTTGCTCATCCGCGTCTTCCCAAGTAGGCATCGCGCACGCCTTGATGGCTACGGATCTCCTGCGGCGTGCCGCGCGCGAGCACCGCGCCGAAGTGCATCACCGTGATCTCCGTGGAGAGCTCCATGACCAAGCCGACATTGTGCTCGATGAGCAGGATCGTGTAGCGTTGCGCCAGCGCGCGGATGCGCACCATCAGGCGCTTGGCGTCCTCCGGCGAGAGCCCCTGGGAGGGCTCGTCCAGCAGCAGCAGGGCGGGATCGGTGGCCAGCGCGATCGCCAGCTCCAAAAGACGCTGGTCGCCGCCGGCAAGCTCGCGCGCCCGACGCTTCGCGTGCTGAGCGAGATCGATCTCGCGCAGCACCTCGTCGGCGCGCCGGGCGACGGCGTGGAGGCTGCTCGCAGCCCGCCACATGCCGTAGGATGCCGCTGTGCGAGACTGCGCGGCAAGGCGCACGTTCTCGAAGACGCTGAGCTGGGGGAAGATGTTGGTGCGCTGGAAAGAGCGCCCGATCCCCAGATGCGAGCGGCGCGCGCTGTCCAAGCGGGTGATCGGTGAGCCCTTGAAGGTGATCTCGCCGGCGGACGGCTGGAGGTCGCCGCTGAGCAGATTGAAGAGCGTGGTCTTGCCGGCGCCGTTGGGCCCAATGATGGAGTGGAGCGTGCCCTCCCGAACCACCAGATCGACGTTGTCGACCGCCACGTTGGCGCCGAAGCGCTTAGAGAGGCTTCGTGTCTGCAGCAACGTTGCCGCCCCCCGCATGCCGCAGCGCGCGCCGGAGCAGCGGGCCCAGCTCCCAAAGCCCGCCGCGCAGAAAGAGCACGATGCAGCAGAAGATCACTCCGAGCAACAACGGCCAGCGCGCCCAGATCTGGCTGAAGAAGTTCGCCAGCAGCGTGTAGATCGCGGCGCCCAGAACAGGGCCGTACGGCGAGCCGACCCCGCCCAGCAGGCCCATCACCACGATGTTGGTGGAGGTGTTGAAGTCGATCGACTCCAGCGGCACGAACTGGTAGAGCAGCGCGTAGAGAGCGCCCGCCAAGCCCGAGAGGGCGCCGGAGACGGCAAAGGCGGCGATCTTGAAGCGGCGCACGTCGTAGCCCACGGCCTTGGCACGTTGCTCGTTCTCGCGAATCGCACGCAGCACGTGGCCGAACGGCGAGTCGATGATGCGCAGCACCACGTAGAACGCGGCCAAGAAGACGGCGCCCACCAGGTAGTAGTAGACGGTCTCGTTGGCCAGCGAGAGGCCGAAGAGCTCCGGCCGCGCGAAGCCGCGCAGACCGTTGTCGCCGCCGGTGAGATCCTTGAGCTCGAAGGCCGCGTAGTAGGCCATCTCGTTGAGGGCGAAGGTGAGCATCACCGCATAGACGCCGACGCCTTGGATGGAGAGCGAGCCGGCAATCAGCGCGGCCGCTGCCCCCGCAGCGCTGCCGGCCAGCAAGAGCACGCCGAGCGGGACGTGCCAATGGATGAGGGCCAGCGCGGCTGCGTAGGCTCCAACGCCGTTGAACGCCGCCTGCCCGAACGAGAGGAAGCCCATCTGCCCG
>JAGWST010000526.1 GCA_028869325.1 bacterium
ATCGGCCAGATCTGGTCGGGGGCGATGATGCTGGAGCATCTGGGAGAGGCCAACGCGGCGGCGGCGGTGGTGGAGGCGATCGAGCGCGTGCTGGAGCACGGCCCGCGCACGCGCGATCTGCGCGGCGACGCCTCGACCGAAGAGGTGGCGACGGCCATCGCCGCGGCCGCGGGCACGGCGGAGGCCACGCGCCGGTAACGAATCGTATCCCGATGTCTTGCAGCGTAAGCGACCGGGCGTACCGCCGGCGCCGTGTGCGGGTGGCAACATATGACCGATGATGCCAAGATGCGCGCAGCCTCAACGTATAATGCTGCCGCCGATTTCTTCGATGCCGCTCCTCTGTCGTTCTGGGACCGTATTGGCCGGCGAACGGTGGAGCGCATCTCACTAAAGCGTGGCGCGTGCGTCCTCGATGCCTGCTGCGGCGCTGGAGCCAGCGCCATTCCCGCGGCGGAGGGCGTGGGCGCGGGCGGACGCGTGTTGGGCGTCGATCTGGCCGAGAACCTTCTGCATTTGGCGCGCGTGAAGGCTCGACTGCACGGCCTCTCCCACGCCGAGTTCCGGCTCGGAGACATTGAAGCGCTTGACCCTTCCGCAGAGACGTTTGACGCGGTCATCTGCGTGTTCGGGATATTCTTTTTGCCGGACATGCCGGCAGGGGTCCGTTGCCTCTGGCGGCTCCTCCGACCCGGTGGCCAGCTTGCCATTACCACCTGGGGACCGCGGGTCTTGGAGCCCGGCAGCTCCGCTTTCTGGAACGCGGTGCGGCGCGAGCGGCCAGAGCTCTACAAGAGTTTCAACCCCTGGGATCGGATCAGCGATCCTCAGGCCCTCACGGCCATGCTGCTCGAAGCCGGCGTGCGGACGAGCGAGGTCGTGGCGGAGCCGGGCCTCCAGCCCCTTGGCTCGCCAGAAGACTTTTGGACGATCGCGCTTGGCTCGGGATACCGGGGTACCATCGAGCAACTGGATCGCGAGGCACGCGAGCGCGTCCGCAAGGCGACGCTCGATTATCTCTCCGAGCACAACGTGCGAAGCATCGAAACCAACGCTATCTTCGCGGCCGCTCGCAAGCCGTAGAAAGGACCATTCGGGCGCGGCAGGCGACCCCGGCCAATCCGCGCGGTCCTTCACGACGTTCACCTTCAGGAAGTCTTCATGAGTCTCTGCAACCATTCGGTCCGATAGGCGAGACCACGAGGAGGCGCGTCGTGAACAGAGTCAGCCGGGGCCTCGCGGCTCTCCCGCTTGCCCTTGCGAGGCGCCGTGGCGGTAGCCGGAACGCCCGCTTCTAGCCGCTCAGCTGACGAAGCGGTGACTCTATCGTCCTCCTCGCTTGTTTCGATCGTGGACCTCGCAACCACGCAGCCGCAGCGTGACCTCTCCGAGATACTGACCCCGTCGAGTCTCTGTTTCATTCGGACGGGCGCAATGCGGCTGACGCACGGCTCCGGCGATTATGCGATCGTCGACGCAAATCACGTCCTTTTCGGCGCACCGGCGGCTCCTGTACGTCCGCTCACGGACCACTGTTGCTGCACGATCGTGCAGTTCTCCGCGGTTGCGTTGAACGAGCCGGCGTTACGCATTCGGCTCGTCTCCCCTCTGTTGTATATCCGGCACTGGATGCTGCTCCAGCGTGCGCACCACCGGCGTCACTCGGTCGGAACGACGGAGGCCGACGCGCTGGAGCTGTTGGGAGATGTCATCCGTGAACCAGCATTCCGCGATTGGCAATCCAGCGTATCGGCCGACGAGACGCAACGCCGTCGACGAACGATCGCGCTGCACGTGACAGCAGTGCTGCACGCGTCACTTTCCAATCCACTCTCGCTGGAGAGCGTCGCTCGCTCCGCGTCGCTCTCCAGGTTTACCCTGTCACGGCTGTTCAGCGAATACGCCGGCGTGTCGATGCGCGTCTACTATCGGCGCCTGCGCCTCCGAAACGCGCTGGATGCCATGCTCGACAAGCGCATCGACCTTACGGCGATTGCTACGAACCTTGGCTTCAGCGACCAAGCGCACTTCACCAACGCCTTTCGCGCGGAGTACGGCATGTCGCCCTCCGACATTCGACGCGCCATGAAGGGCAACAACTTGCAAGCATCCTTCGCCTCCGACTGCTATGATGATCCCGGCGAATGAAGGCCCGAGTTTTCCGTCTACATTGAGGAGCTGATTTCATGAGTCACCGCGTTCGGCTCTTTCGAGTCGTCGTGGCGTTCTGCGCCGCGCTCGTCGTGATGGCGGCAACGGGATGCGGCGGCGGCCGGTCGACAGCAATCACGCCGCTTGCAGCGCCGGCAGCCGATGGCCAGCAAGTCTTCCGGTTCGAGACCTTCGGCGACGAACAATTTTGGACCAATACGCTGCAGATGAACCAAGTCGTCCAAACGAAGGTCGATCCGACGACGGCGCTCTCTGTCGGTCTGAAGGTCGACGCGGATGCGCTGCCCGCGGCCGTCTTGGCGGCGCTTCAAGCCGGCCAGCTCGATTTGAAGAGCCCTGCGACCACCGTGGCCCTACTCAAGCTCAACGCCGTTGTCGGAGTGAAGGCAACGGTCGATGCCAATAACAACGTCACCAGCTTCGGTATTTCGTGTGCGCTCTGCCACTCGACCGTCGACAACCGGATAGCGAAGGGTATCGGATCGCGGCTAGACGGCTGGCCGAACCGCGATCTCAACGCCGGGGCCATCATCGCACTCTCGCCTGCGGTCGATGCCGCGCACAAGGCGGTTTACAACTCGTGGGGCCCGGGCAAGTACGATCCGCGCTTCAATGAAGACGGCCTCAACGGACCGGTCCTCATCCCACCGGCGTACGGTCTTGCCGGCGTGAACTTAGCGACGTATACCGGCGACGGCGACGTGGCCTACTGGAACCGCTACGTGGCCGTCACGCAGATGCATGGGCAGGGCAACTTCTCGGATCCCCGGGTCGGAATCAACGTCGTCTCGCCGGTCGATCTGGTGACACCCAAGATTCCGGCGCTCGTAGCGTACGAGCTTAGCCTTACGACGCCGGCCGTTCCGGCACCGGCGGATCCAGCGGCGGTCGCGCGGGGTGCGGCGCTCTTCAATGGGGCCGCCAAATGCGTGACCTGTCACGCGGCGCCGGCATTCACCGATGCGAACCTGCGCCTGCACACGCCGGCGGAGGTCGGACAAGACCTCGCTTACGCGAATCGCAGCGCGACCAAAGAATACCGGACGACTCCGCTTCGCGCGCTCGCATTGCACCCGCCATACTTCCACGACGGCGGCGCCGCGACGCTGACGGACGTCGTCAATCACTACAACACTCAATTGAATCTCGCGCTAAGCGCCCAGCAGACGTCCGACCTCGTCGCGTATCTTTCCACCCTGTAGATTCGGCGCCTACCTCCAAGGATTGATCAGCCGCTGACGCGTAGGCCGGCGGCGATGCCGTTGATCGAGAGCCGGATCGCCTCGAAGATCACACCGCCGGGGTCGCCGTGCTCGCGCATCTCGCGGATGAGTCGGATCTGCAGGAGCGAGATCGGGTCCACGTAGGGATTCCGAAGGGCAATCGCCCGCGCCAAGACGGGCTCGCGCTCGAGCAGCCGCTCCTGACCGAGGATCGAGAGCACCGCCGCCTCCGTGCGCCCGAACTCCTCGCGAATGGCCGCGAGGAAACGCGAGGCGCCGACATCCTCGCCCGCCAGCGCATCGACGTACTTGGCGAAGATCGCCAGATCGGCGACGGCCAACGCTCGCTCGACGCTACGTGTGAGCGCGAAGAAAAATGGCACATCCGCGGCGAGCGCGTCGAGGCTGGAGGAGTCGGTGCGGCGGCGCTCTTCGGCCACCGCGCTGCCGAAGCCGTACCAGGCTGGGAGCAGCGCCCTTGCCTGCGTCCACGAGAAGGTCCACGGAATCGCGCGCAGATCGTCGATGCCGGCGCTGCTGCCACGGCGTGCAGGGCGCGAGCTGATCTGCATCCGGGCGATCTCCTGCAGCGGCGTCGCCCGTTCGAAGAACGAGCCGAAGAGAGGATCGTCGACGAGCGCTCGATAGGCGCGGTGCGAAGCGGCGGCGAGACGCTCGAGCACGGCGGCGGCAGCGGGCTCGGTGGGCACCGGGCTCGCCCCGAGCGCGGATAAGACGGAGGTGAAGGCGAGCTCGAGATTCCGCCGTGCCAACGAAGGCAGACCGTAACGGGAGGCGATCACCTCGCCCTGCTCCGTGACTTTGAGCCGCCCCGAGACGGCCTCGGCCGGCTGCAGCAGCATCGCTTCACGTGCATCGGCGGCGCCGCGCGCCAGCGACCCGCCGCGGCCGTGGAAGAACCGAGCGGCCAGAGCGTTCTCCCGCGCGAGAGTCGAGATCTCGCGCTGCGCGCGGAAGATCGCCCATGCGCTCGCCAGGCGACCGGCGGACTTGTTGGAGTCCGAGTAGCCCAGCATGACCTCGAAGGTGTCGCCGAGGGCGGCGAGCGAATCGCGAAACGCCGAAACCTCGAGCAGCCGTGCGCAGGTTTCGCCCGCCGCTTCGAGCGATTCGAGGCTCTCGAAGAGCGGAATCACCGGCAGCGGCCCGGCGTCGAAGACGCCGCACTCGCGCGCGAGCAGCTGCAACGCCAGCACGTCGGAGGGATGGTCCGTGTTCGAGAGGATCAGGCCGGAGAAGACTTCGGCTCCGTACCGGCGCCGGAGATCACCGACCACGCGCAGCGACTCGACGACGTCGCGCGAACGCTCGCCGAGCGTGATCCGGCGCGGGAGCAGCGGGCGCGGGGAGGCCAACTCCCGCGCCAGCCAAGCGGCGCGGTCGACTTCGCCGCGCTGAGCGAACGGCTGGCTCCCGGGCTCGACGGCCGCCACGATCTCCGCGAGCGCGCCAATGACGAGATCGCGCTGCTGGCGCCACTCCAGCGCCGCCGTGTGGAAGCCGAAGACCCGCACCGCTCGGATCAGGCGTCTGAGGGGCCGCGCCGTCTCACCGGCACCATGCGCGTCGAGGCTCTGGCGCACGCACTCCAGGTCGCGCAGAAAGGCGGAGGGGCCGGCGTAGCCGCCCGATTCTTCCGCCAGGGTGAGCGAGATGCGCCGATGCATGAAGGCGGCCTTGCGCCGGTAGGGCTCGCCCAACTGCCGCGGCCCCATGGCGTAGCGCACGCCGGGAAGCTCCGTCTCGTCGGCGACGAGCGAGGCCTCCAACGCAGCGGAGAGGCCGACGCGCTCCGAGGCCTGCGAGAGCCGCGCGTTGAGCGCCGCCAACTCCTCACGGTACCAGGTGAGGATGAAGCGCCGCCCCAGCGCGGCGGCCTGGAGCGTGACCTCCGGCGTGACGTTGGGATTGCCGTCGCGGTCGGCGCCCACCCACGTGCCGAAGCGCAGGAAGCTCGGCACGTCCAATTCGCCTCGCCCGGCGTGAGCCGCAAGGACCTGCTCGACGCGCTCGTAGAGGGAGAGCGTCTCGTCGATCAGAGTCTCGCGGAACCACGCGAGCGCGTTGCGCACCTCGTCGTGCACCGTCGGCGGCGTGGAGTAGAGCTCGTTGCTCTGCCAGAGGATGAGGATGGCGGCGCGTAGCTCTTCCTCGATCTCGCGGCGTTCTTCGGGGAGCAGCGTGCGCTCGTCGAGCGACCGCAACGATACGGCGATGGCCGAGACGCGCTCGATCGTCGTGCGCCGCAGCACTTCCGTGGGGTGGGCCGTGAGCACGAGCGTGATCTCGAGTGCCTCGATGCGCCGGCCCAGCTCCGCCGGGCTGGAGGTGACGATCTCCTGGCCCCACGCATCGAGCGAGCCAGCCGTCGGTGCCTCGCCGCGCAGAATTCTCTCGCGACGCCGCCGTTCGCGATAGAGCTGCTCCGCGAGGTTGACCACGAGAAAGTAGAGCGCGAAGGCACGGATGACCTCGACCGCCTCGCCGGTGCCGAGGGCATCGAGCTCGGCGTCGAGCGCCTGGTCGAGCTCCGCTCCGCCGAGAGCGCGGCGATCTCGCGTCAGCCGCCGCAAGCGCTCGACGCGCTCGAACGTCCCCGTAGCCGCGTGCTTACGCAGCACGTCGCCGACGATACGCCCGAGCATATCGACGCGATCCCGCAGCGGCGGCGGCGCGGCGCGGCGGAGCTCCTCAATCTCCTGCATCTCGCTTCGCTCTCCGTCGGAGGTCGCACCCGATGTAATCGGCGTACCCTCCCGTCTCCATCATATGGAGGTTCGCCACCCTGTAGATTCGGGGCCTATCTCCAAGGATTGACGATAGGAGTCTCCATTCGCCGGAAGTCGGCCTCGTTGCGCGTCACGAGCGTGAGGTCGTGATGTTCGGCCGTTGCCGCGATCTGAGCGTCAATGACCGGCAACCGCCCGCCCGACGCGCGCGCCCGACCCTCCATCCTCCCCCACCGATCGGCGACCTCCAGATCGAACGAGAGGACGCGGTCGCCGAAGCGCGCCGTAACATCCGACTGTAACCACCTCTCGATAGCCGCGCGTTTGGAGGCATCGGCCACCATTTCGACCCCTATGCGAAGCTCGGCAAGCGTCACGACACTGATATGCAGCAACGTTTCATCCACTGCCGAGATCCAGGCGATGAAGCCGGGATCGGGCTTGGGCTTCCGAAGCTCGGAGATGGCACACGTGTCGAGCAGGAAACCTCTCACAGATCGACCGCCCGCCCCGTGTCCCTGGCGCGATCGACGCTCAGGTCGACATCGCGGTACGGCGAGCGCGCGAAGAACTCGACGATCGACTCTTTCGGCTTGGTCTTTGCATCAAAGGCCTTGGCCGAGATGACGACGACTGCCTCGCGCCCGCGCCGCGTGATGCGTTGCGGTTTCCCCTGAAGGGCGCGCTCCACAACCTCGCTGAGCCGCGCCTTCGCTTCCTGCAGTTGCCATTCGCCTGAGTGCGCGCGCTTAGCGGCCATTTCCCATCCCCCAAACTAGTCTGACTAGTCTATAATACCGCGCCGCCGCCCGATTGTCTACACGACTCCGGGAACTACCAACCGATTGGTACGGCGGCCAGCAGCGCGGCCGCAGCGAACCTTCAGTACCGTGGCCGCGGGGCGCTGCGGCAAGGTCCGTAGGGAGGGCCAAGGGGTGTCGTTCCATGAGGAATTGGCGCGGACCCGCGACGATGATGAGCAAGACGCGCGCCTTTCTCGGAGTGATGGCAGCGGCTCATGACCGCCGCGTTGTCGTCGTCGCCAACCCGGAGCAGCAGTTGGGTGCACATCGTGCCCGTGGGCGTGGTTGCGCTCGCGGCGATCTTTCTGAGCTCGGCATTCCTCAGCGCCTACAATCTACAGATTCTGGCCCAAGCATTCTTCTATGCCGTCGCTGCCATTACGGTGGACTTGCTCTGGGGGTACACCGGCATTCTTTCCTGGGGACAGTCGGCGTTCTTCGGCATCGGCGTCTACGGCATCGCCCTGGCGCTGGCCCATTACGGTGGCGGCGCGCTGACAGGGATAGCCGGGGTCGCGGTAGCCGTGGTGGCAGCGGCAATCGTGGCCGCCGGCGTCGGCTGGCTCTCGTTTTGGGATGGAGCCCCGTCCTTTTTCGTCGCCGTCGTTACACTCGCCATTCCGGTCGTCTTCACGCAGGTAATCCTCAGCGGTGGGACCTACACCGGATCGAGCAGCGGGCTGCCTTTCCCAGCTCCCAACGTGGCGCCACAGCAGTGGTATCAGATTTCTGGGGCGTTTCTGGTATGCGCGGCGGTTGCAGCTCTCATCTTCGTGCGCAGCGACGCGGGTCGTGTCCTCGTCGCCATCCGTGAGAACGAAGAGCGGTGTCGATATCTCGGCCTCAAAACGGCACGCTGGAAAATCGCGCTCATGGCGATCTGTGGAGCGCTCTGTGCGCTCGCCGGCTCGCTCTATGCGATGTTCTCAAGCGTAGCCGCACCATCGTACGGAGACTTCATCTTCGGTACAGAGCTGGTGATCTGGACCGCGCTCGGAGGGCGCGGCACGCTCATCGGCCCGATCGTCGGGGCGATCTTCATCAACTACGTCTCGGCGGTGCTCGGTGGAAATCTGCCCTTCCTGTGGCTGCTCATCGTCGGTCTCATCTTCATCTTCGTCGTCATCTACCTGCCGCGCGGATTCGTCCCACCCCTGGTTGCCGGCATCTCGGGCGCTTTGGGCACGATGAGCGGCATCCGGTTGCGCCCGCGTGCTCCGGGGAGCCGCACGAGGCGTGAGCCGGCCGTCGTCGCGGCGGACGGTGGCAGCGCAGAGCTGTCACACGAGGTCGCGATGGGCGCCGCTCTTGCCGGCGCACACGCGGCCGAAGGCGAGCCGGTGCTCTCCCTTCGAGGGGTTAGCAAAAGCTATGGAAGCCTG
>JAGWST010000527.1 GCA_028869325.1 bacterium
CGGTCACAGACACCCCGGTATGCTCCCTCGCCGCCTCCTTGCATGCGCGGGCATGGCGCTCCAAACGGACGGTACGCGGGTTTTTCCGCAACCTGCTAAGCCCGTTATTCGGTCAGGTAGCCATCCAACGAGATGAAGGCCTCGCCCTCCTTGGCGTTGGGCGTCCCCGGCTCGATGCGGATCGTATGCCTACCGGCCACCGGCCAGCGCCATGCAAAGAGCAGCGTCTGGGGCACGCTGCCGGTCATCGACTTGTTCTGCCAGATACCGGAGCGGTTGAAGGTCTCGACGCCGTCGACGTAGAGACGCGCGTGACCGGCCTCGCAGCAGCGTGCGCCCAGCGTGCCGGTCAACGCGATGCCGGAGCCGCGAAATACGATCGTGACCGGCAGCGCCTTCGTGCGCAGCGGCGCCAACACTGCGCCTCTCCACGCATCGGCAGGCGACACCGCGCCCGCCGGATCGAGCGCCGCGGCCGCGACCTCGAGGGCAACTCCGCCGTTGCTCTGCCACAGCGAGACCGCACCCCGCGGCTGCGGTCCGTCGAAGAAGCGTCCGAAGGCTCCGTCGGCGGCGCGCGCGGAGACCGCGGCGCCCGCGTTGCGCAGGATCCACGCGCGCGCGAATCGCTGGTGCTCGGAGCTGGCCAGATCGAACATCGCCTCCACCAGCGGCTCCACGACGTCGTTCTCCGCCTGCAGGTCGGCAAAGATGCCGCGCGGGTCGGAGAGATAGCGATCAACGGCCCTCGCCGTGGCGATCGCCTGTGCAGCGTAGCGGCGCTGACCCGTCAGGTGCGCAAGCTGGATGCCGTTCCAGATCATGTCGCCGTTGACCGAGGCGAAGAGACGCCGCGGCAGTTGCCGGCAGCGCACGCCGTCGTCGAAGACGTAGGCGGTGTAGAGCGGAACGCGCGGATCCAGAAAGTACGTACGGGCCGCCGCGTAGCGCGCGACCGCCGTCTCGAGATATCCGCGCTCGTGCGTGGCACGGTAGAGCAGCAGCGCCGCCTTGACGAGGTTGGCGCCGGTCTCCAAGGTCTTGAGATGGTTCCCGATGCCGCCCGGCATTTGGAAATCGATGCGCGGACATGCGCCCAATGCGAAGACCTTGGAGCGCTCGACGAAACGGTAGGCCGCCTCCGCGTGCGCCAGCGCCTGGGGATCGTGGCCGATCTGGTACTCGCGCATCGCCGCGACGCCGTCCCAGGCAGGGACATCACTCCAAGACGGGCACGGCAAGCCTGTGCACGGCGCAGGATAGCGCGGCGAGGCCGCCACCAAGGCAGCGATCAGCGGAACCACGCGCCGGTCGTGGGCCGCTCTCCAACGCAGATGGAGCGTGTAGGTCGCGGAGTCGGCCCCCCAATCCCGGTTGGCCTTGCGGCAGGCGGCGCGATCGCACTCGCGCCAGCGTCCGTCGCCCGCGTAATACAGGCGGACGAGTGCCGCTAGCGCCTGCCTCCCCGCCTCTCCAAAGGTCGCGGGCGCGGCGCGCGCGGGAGCCGCCGCAAGGAGCAGCAGCATCGCGACCGTCGCAGCGGCGATCTCGATGCGCACGATGCTCAGTCCCCGGCGCCGCAGCGCCCCTGCTCACCGCCGTCCGGGTCAGCCATGACCTCGAATGCCGTCTCGCCGGTTCGCAGCATGCGCACGACGTACGGGAGGCAGAGGCCGCAGTTGCGCGTGACGCGCGTCTCACGCGCCAACTCCTGGAGATCCCAGCCGCGCTCGCGCGCCAAGCGCAGCAGGTCGGCGAAGGAGATACCGGCGCAGACGCAGTGGGTGACCACGAGATTTGCCTTCATCGCATCTATCGCGCGGGCCTGTGCAGCGCCCCGAGCGGTCAAGGTGGGCAGCTTGGCCGTTGCGAACTCGGTCGCCGTTGACCAAGCCCGATCGCGATGTCTGGGCCTACGCCGAGTTCGCGCGGCTCTGGAACTCCGAGCGCTACTTCGAGGCCCACGAGGTGCTGGAGGATCGCTGGCGGGTAACGAGCGATCCGGGCGAGCGTGCGCTGATCCAATGCGCCGCCGCGCTGCTCCATCTGCGGCGGGGCAATCTCGCCGGCGCCATGAAGCTCTTACGGGCGGCCGCCGTGCCGCTGGAGGCGTTTGCTCGGCATCGGCCGTCGTTGCGGCCGCTGCTCGCCTGGCTACGCTGCGCGCTCGAGCAGCCGGCTCCCGATGCCGCGCAGCTCGCGCGCACGCGCCCGCCGCTGCCGCTCTGAGCGCGCCGTGTGGGCGGGGGAGGCCCCGCGGGCACGCAGAAGGTCACCCGCATGCGTAACCCGGACGTCCCCGAGACTCTCGATGGCTGGAGCCTGCTCCATCGTCTCTATGCCTTCGATCGTCGCCGTTGGCTCGGATTGAGCGCGCCGCGCCGCGATCAGATCGCGCGCGAGGCGCAGAGGGCGCTTGCGGAGCTCGCGGCGGAGCCCGAGCGAGATCTCGCCCCGGTACAGGTGCTCGGCAGCAAAGGCGATCTGCTGCTGGTCCACTACGCACGCGGCTTCGAAGCGCTGGCCGAGGCGGAGGCGCGTGTCGACGCGCTCGAGATCAACGACGTCTTGGTGAGCCGTTCCTCGTACGTCTCCGTACTGGAGCTGGGCCTCTACGAATCCAGCGCCAAGATTCACTCGCAGCTGCGCGAGCGCGAGCTGAAGCCGTACTCGCCTGCCTGGCACCAAGCGTTCGACGCGGCGATGGCTGAGCAGGAGGCGGCCGCCGGCGCCCGTCTGTGGGGCAAGATTCCGCGACGCCGCTACTTCTGCTTCTATCCGATGAACAAGCGTCGCGGCGAGCAGCAGAACTGGTATGCGCTGCCATATGAGGAGCGGCAGCACCTGATGCGCGAGCACGGGACGATCGGCCGCTCCTACCATGGCCGCGTGAACCAAGTCATCTCCGGCTCGATCGGCTTCGACGATTGGGAGTGGGGCGTCGACCTCTACGCCGACGATCCACTGATCTTCAAGCGGTTGATCTACGAGATGCGCTTCGACCGCGCCAGCGCGCTCTACGCCGAGTTCGGCCCGTTCGTGACGGGGCTGCAGTTCTCCATCGAGGAGCTGCCGCAGTTCCTCGACGCGCGCGGAGTCCCGCGCCTGCTGGCCCCGGAGCCCGCCGCAGCGCACTAGCGTGCCGCTGCCCGCTACCAGCGCCCGCCGGTCGCCTCGTTCACGCGCGCGATCAGCGCCTCGGGACGCTCGCGGAACTTGGCCCACAACGCATGCGAGCGCACGATGTCCTCGAGCGTGTCGACGAGCACCGTGTTCACGGGCGTCCTGACGCCGCAGAGCTTGCCCGCGCGTACCACCGCGCCGTTGAGCACGCCGACCTCGGAGCGCGGGCTTCCCGCACGCAGATCGGCCAAGAGCGAGGGCGGCTTCTCGCCGCGCGCGCCCGCCACGCGCGAGGCCAGCAGCAGCCTTGCCGCCGCCGAGGGGAGGCGCAGC
>JAGWST010000528.1 GCA_028869325.1 bacterium
CTGGCCTGATCTTCTCCAGACTCGACCTGCTGTGCTCCATCGACATGAACTCACGCGTATCATCAAGAGAGAACGCCCAAGTGTCGACGACTTGTTGGCCGTAGGTATTGATGACCTCGACGATCTGGCCGCGCCTGAGGCGCACGGCCTTTCCGCGCCGTGCCGGAATCGTCGTCCTCTCCAGTGTCATAAGGCCCTCTTCGTCATTACGACACACACGGAGTCTGCCGTACCAGGTCGGGGGCCGGGGACCGTAGTGGCAAGGCTGTACGGCCTGCTACGGACAACCAACGTGCCAGGATTGTAGCAGGCCGCCCTCAGCCCGTCAAGGCGTCAGCTTAAAAATAGTCGACCAGCGCGACGCCCGGTATCTCTCGCATCGCGTTGGCCTTGACGATATCGCCGCAGGCGACATACGTCGAGATCTCTGAAGCGGACTTGTGAACGTTGATCGCATCCGCCGACGAGAGCAGCTTCTGGAGCGAGACGGGAACGACGGTGGTCGAGTGCCCGTTCGTGACCGACTGTAACGGATACTCCGGCTTCGGGTCCAGGTTCGCGCACGAGCCGCTATGGATGTGCGCTGGTTGGGCAACGTCGCTGGGGCCGCCGGTCAAGGAGATGCTCACTTTCGTCGATGAGTCGCCCATCGGCGTGAGGCTAGCTGTGCCTTGCTCACCCGAGTCGTTCTGCGGTTGTATCTGAATGACGATGCTGCTCGACATGCCGGCTCCGGACTCCGCCGGGGTAGGATAGGCCTGCGCCATAGCAGCAAGAGGTGCTCCGGCAAGAACGGCAGCGAGCACGATTGCCTTGCGATTCATGACTGTGCCTCCGTTATCGGCCGCGCGAATCCGCGCGAGACGCAACGTGCGTCATGCACCACGTTGTCGCATGGGGCGCTGAGGAAAGACTGAACTCGGCGGCGCTATTGAAAGCGGCTCTCAATAACCCCGCACGAGATCGACGACGTTCTGCAGCGGCTCGCCCGCCAGGTAGAGGCGCAGGTTGTCAAGGAGCGGCGGCAGTACGTCCTCGGGCCGATTGATGCCCGAGATGTGCGGCGTGATGAAGACCTCTTCGCGGCTCCACAACGCACTATCGGCGCTCAGCGGCTCCTCCTCGAAGACGTCCAGCGCCGCGCCCGCGATCCAGCCACGGTCGAGCGCCGTCAGCAGGTCCCGCTCGGCTACCGCGCTTCCACGGCCGACGTTGATCAGAAAGCAGCCTGCCTTGAGCATGGCGAGCCGATCGCTGGAGAGGAAGCCGCGCGTCTCCTCCGTGGCCGGGAGCGCGAGCACCAGCACGTCGCAGCGCGCCAGAAACGCGTCGATCTCCGCTAGCGGATAGACCCGCTCGACATGCGCGGCCGCACCGGCGCTCCGTCTCACGCCGATCACGTGCGCCCGCAGGGCGGCAAAGCGCTGCGCGATCTCGACGCCGACGGCTCCCAGCCCGGCGATGCCGACGGTGCTCCCGTCCAGGCGCGCGGGGATAAATGGCTCCCACACGCGGCGACGTTGCGCCGCCTCCACGGCACGCAGGCGTTGGAGGTGCGCCAGCGCGTAGGTCAAGGCGTACTCTGCCATCGGGCCGCCAAACGGGCCGCGCAGATTCGTCACCATCACACCGTGCAGCCGATCGCGCGCGGCGACCAAGGGCTCGACCCCCGCGCCGATGACTTGGTACCAGCGCAGGCGGCTCGCTTGCGCCAACAGCTCGCTGGGCATCGACCAGCCAAGGATGATCTCTACTTCGGGGAGCAGCTCGCGCAAGGCAGTCTCAGAGGCCGCCGTCACGACCCGCACCTGCGGGAAGGCGCGTTCGATCGCTTCCCGCAGCAAGGCGTCTTGCTTCGCGCGGCCGGTGTGAATGAGGACGCTCCGCTTCACGGCTTCCATGGGTGGGGGTTGGCAGCTCCGGCCCGGCATACCTCGGGCCACGTCAGAGCGTCATTTCGACCGCCGTGCCGTCGCGCAGGGCCGAGATCGAGTAGGTGCGCGCCACGCTGCCGATGATCATCAAGCCGCGGCCGCGATCGATCGCCGTGCTCGGACCGCGCCAGCGGCCGTAATCGCGGACCCTCGCGGTGATCGCATCACCGGCCCGCCAGACTCGAACTTCGAAGCACGCCTCCCCCGTGATCGGCCGGTATGCGTGCTCGATCGCATTCGCGACGGCCTCTCCTACGACGACGAGCAGATCGAAGGCTCGCTGTTGTGAGAGCGCCTGCTCCTGCGCGAATCGCCGTAAACAGTAGCGGACCACCGCTGCCGATGGCGCGGCCGCTGGTAACCGTAGGTTGACGCTCTCCGCGCCGGTGATCGACATCCTGTCCCGCCACTCTTCGTCACGCCGTTCTTCCCAGCGACGTCACCAACCGTCTTCCAATGCGATCGTCTACGGCGCTCCATCGGGCTCAGAGATCCGCCGGCGCGTCCGCGCGGCGGTCTTGCCGCCTCGCTTGCCGATCTCCCGATAGTCGACGCGTCCTTCGTCGCGGACCTTCTCGCCGCCGAGGCGCCCGATCGCGCGATAGTCCACCAGCTGTCGATCGCGTACGGCCTCGCCCCCGTGTCTGCCGATCGCCTTGTAGTCAACAAGACGCTCGTCGCGCACCTTGCTTCCCCCACGCTTGCCCATCTCATGGTAGTCGACGAGCCCTCTGTCGCGCACGGCTTCGCCGCCGAGCTTGCCAATCTCGGCATATTTCACGCGACCGTTGTCACGCGTCGCCAGCCCGCCCTTCTTTCCGATCGCCGCGTAATCGACCAGTTTCTGGTCGCGAACTTTCTCGCCGCCTTTGCGGCCGATGCTCCGGTAGTCCGGCTTGCCGTTGGTATCGCTCATGACTCTCGCTCTCACGCTGAATGGACGTTTCATCGTAGATACCCGCTTGGACGACGTCGCGCTACCTGTGACATGACGACGCGCGTCACAGTCAAGTGTGGCGACCGGCCGCGCTCCAGACCGTGGTTGCGCTCGGTTGCCCGGGAACCAAATTCCGCCGGGCGAACGTTGCGCGCTCACGTGCGCCTCCCTCGGGGAGAGGCGCCGTCACGTACATAGGAGGCCTCATGTTTCGTAGAGTGATCGCTACCATCGCGCTCGTTGCGCTCTGCGTCTCTCCCGCGTTTGCCAGGACCCACAAGACCC
>JAGWST010000529.1 GCA_028869325.1 bacterium
CGGTGTATGCGTGGCCGATATGGGGATTGCCGCTGATATAGTAGATCGGCGTCGTGACGTAGTAGGCCCGGGACATTTTTAGTGTGGTTCGGGAACGGGTGCGCCGGCGCCCTTGGCCCGTTCGGCACGGTCGATGGCTCGGGCATAGAGCTCCCGGCGCTCGCCGCAGCCGCGACGGGCCAGCTCTTTGGCGATCTCGCCTACGCGCCGGCCCTGGCTCAGCAAGGCGTCGATCGCTTCGTCGGTCGAGGCTGGCGGCTGCGGCTGGCCGGAGTCCTCGCCCGCAGCCACGGCAAACGCGATTTCGCCTCGAACCGGATCGGCGAGCCGCGCGGCGATCTCGCCCGGCGTGCCGGCGAGCTGCTCTTCATGCAGTTTCGTATACTCGCGCACCAAAAATGTCGCGGCCGCCGGAGCGACGGTCGCGAGATCTTCGAGCGCCGCGCGGATGCGCTGCGGGGACTCGAACCAGATGCTGGTTGCACCGGATCGAAGCGCTGCCTCGAAAGCTTTTCGGCGCGCCGACGGCGAGCGCGGCGGGAAGCCTTCGAACGAAAACCTGCGCAGCGGAAATCCGGAAAGCACGGCAACGCCCAACGCAGCGCTGGGTCCGGGCAGAACCTCGACGGCGACGCCGGCCGCTCGCGCTGCGGCGATCAATTCGCTGCCGGGGTCCGAGATGCCCGGCATTCCGGCATCGGTCGTGACCGCAACGAGCGCGTGACGAGCGCGCTCGAGAATGCCGGGCGCCACCGACGCGGCGTTTTGCTCGCGATAGCTCCAAATCTCGCGTCCTTCCAAGCCCAACGCGTGCAGCAGTTTGCGCGCGACGCGCGTATCCTCGGCGACCAGCAGCTGCGCGTCGCGCAGCACGTCGAGTGCCCGAAGCGTTACGTCGCGTAAATTCCCCAGCGGCGTCGGAACGAAGACCAGCGGCATTGCCCGTCGGCGCTTCGACGACGCGATGCGAATCTCACCTCGCAATCCCGATTGGTATTGCGAGCGCTATCGCCGACGTGAGATACGGTGCGAACGCGATCGCACCGCCGCGACGCCCGCGCGCGTAGCTCACCACGACGGCGGCCAGGCACGCCAGAGCGAAAGCCAGCAGCGAGATTTGCGCGCCCAGGACCGCGCCGCCCAGCGCGACGAGCTTGACGTCGCCCCAGCCCATGCCGCGGCCTTTGGAGAGCAACGCGGCGAGGGCGAAAGGCACGAATGGCACGACGGCGGAGAGCGCCAGCCACCACGCCTGGTGCGTCACCACGTAGACGGCCACGATCGCCAGCGGGACGAGCGTGAACGCGTCAGGCACGATGCCCTTGACCGCATCGCTGTACCAGACGCCCGCCAGCGGTATGCACAGGAGAGCGGAGAGGCCCAGCTCCCGCAACGGCGCCCCCCTCCAGACAAGCACGATCCCCAGCAGCACCGCTCCGGCAACCAACGCCACGGGACGCGCGGCTCCCGGCGGCGGCCCGTCCTCCAGCGGCGCGGAGCGCGAGCACCAGAGCGTCGCCAGCGCAATTCCGCAGACTGCGGCGCAACCGAAGATCACACCGCCGGCCAGCAGCATCATCATCTGTGGTACATGAACCTCGCGGCGACGGAGCCGAAGATGATGACGAACAGCGCGGGGAGCATGCAGAGCGCCATCGGGAAGATCAACTTCGTGGGAAGCTGCCCGGCGATCTCCTCGGCGCGCATCATCCGCCGCTCGCGTGCTTCGCCCGCCAGTTGGTCGAGCACGGCTGAGATGCTGCCGCCCGTGCGCTCCGATTGGACGATGGCCGTGATCGTCATGCTCAGATCCGGCTCGCGAACGCGGTTGGCCATCGCCACCAGCGCGTCGCTGCGCGAGCGGCCGAGCCGAACGTCTTGCAGCGCGGCGCGGAGCTCGTCGCCGAGTGCGCCGCGCAGGCCGTCCACCGTGGTCGCGAGAGCTCCATTCAGGCCGATACCGGCTTCGACCGTGGTGGAGAGCATGTCGAGAAAATCCGGCAACTGGCGGTGAATCGCGAGCTTGCGCTCTTCGATTGCCGCGTTCAAGCGATAGTGCGGGAAGTATGCGCCGCATATTCCGAACACGGCGACGATGGCATAGAACAGCGCGCCTTGCCGATGCAGGGCGATGAGGACGACGACCCCCAGCGCCACGCCGGCGATGAGCCCTCCCAACGACGACGCCAGCATCTTCTGCGGGGTCACGTCGTACCAGCCCGCCTCTTGGAGACGCCGCGAGAGCGCGTGGCGCTGCTGCTCGTCCATCAGGCGCTTGAGGAGCGAGGAGCTCCTGCGCGGCGTCAGGCCCGCGGCGGCGTCGATGGCGGCCAGACGCTCGTGCACCGTGTCTTCCCTGCCGAACAGAGCAAAAGCGGCCAGGGCGATGCAAGCCAGGAGCAGGAGCGTGATGCCGAAGACGGGCAGCGACACTAGTGTACTGTCTCCCTCACTAGACGTCAAACCTAGATATGCGGCCGAAGAGCCACCAGCCGCTGCCGAGCAGTATGGCGACGACGACCAAACACACGTGGCCCACCGGCGTATGGAACAGGCCGTCACGCATATCCGGCTCGAAGCCGACGACGAATGCGCCGACGACGATGGGGAGCGCGGTGATGATGTACTTGCTGGCGCGCGCCTCTGAGGTCATCGCGCGCATCTTCCGCATGATGCGGCGGCGCTGCTTGATCGTCTCGGCCAAGTTCTCCAGAACCTTACCGAGATTTCCGCCCGTCTGGCTCTGGACGCGAATGGCGCGCGTCATCATGGTGAGCTCACTGGACGGCATGCGCTGCGAGAGCTGATCGAGCGCGTCGTAGATGCTCACACCGATCGTCGTCTGGCTGAGCACGCGGTTGAACTCGACGCGGGCGGGATCCGCCATATCGCTCACGACCATGACCAACGCCTGGCGCAGGCCCATGCCGACGCGTAGCGCGCCGGCGATCAGCCGCAGGCTCAGCTCGAGCTGTGCGTTGAAGGCCGCCAGACGCTTGGCAATCTTCATGTTGATCCAGCCCCGGCAGCCGAAGAAGGCGGTCAACAGAAAGAGGATGAGAATGAGCGCTCCCGCCAACGGCTCGAGGCGCAGCAGGAAGGTCAAGACGCCCCATGGCACCACGGCCACCGCGAGAATGCCGACGACCAGCTCCTCGGACTTGATGGGAATCGCCGCTCGCTCCAAGCCGATGCGATAGGGCTCCGTCCAGCGTCCGAGATAGAGGACGATGCGGTCCCAAAACGTGAAGAGGCAGAGCGCGACGGCCCCGACGACCCCGAGAAATACGGCAAGCGGCGCAAGCGTGAGGACCATCGCTCACCAGGCCGTCGCGAGCTGCATCTGGCTTAGGCGGCTCAACTCGAAGGTGATACCGCTCTCGGCGAAGCGTTTGAGGCAATTCGGTTGAACACCGCTGTACAGGAAGACGCCGACGACCTTCTCCTGCTTGTCCAAGCCGCGCTGATCGAACTTGATCAACTCTTGCATCGTGACCACGTCGCCTTCCATGCCGACGACCTCACTGATCGTCGTGACCTTGCGCGTTCCGTCGCGCATGCGGGCGGTCTGAACCACGATGTCGATTGCGCCTGCTACCTGCTCGCGAATCGCGCGCACGGGAATGTCGTAACCCGCCATGAGAACCATCGTCTCGATGCGCGAGAGGCAATCTCGCGGCGTGTTGGCGTGAACGGTGGTCAGCGATCCGTCGTGGCCTGTGTTCATGGCCTGCAACATGTCCAGCGCCTCGCCGCCGCGGCACTCACCAACGACGATCCGGTCGGGGCGCATGCGCAGCGCGTTGCGAACGAGATCGCGAATGCGGATCTCGCCCCGTCCTTCCACGTTAGCCGGCCTGGCCTCCAGGCGGACGACGTGATCCTGGTGCAGCTGGAGCTCGGCCGCATCCTCGATGGTGATGATCCGCTCGTTGGTTGGGATGAAGCCTGAGAGGATGTTCAGCAGGGTGGTTTTGCCCGATCCCGTGCCGCCGCTGATGACGACGTTTAGCCGCGCCTCGACGACCGCGCGCATGAAATCGGCGACGGGCTCGGCTACCGACCCGATCGCGATCAAGTCGTTGATCGTCATGCGGTACTTGCCGAAGCGCCGGATGGTAACCGTGGGGCCATCGATCGAAAGCGGCTCGATCGTCGCGTTGACGCGCGAGCCGTCGGGCAGACGGGCGTCGACCATCGGCACGGCCTCGTCGATGTGCCGGCCCAGCGGGGCAATGATACGCTCGATCACCAAGCGCAGCTGGCGCGAATCGGTAAAGCGCTTGTGCGAGTGCTCGATCTTGCCACCGCGCTCCACGTAGATGTGATCGGGCCCGTTGACCATGACCTCCGTGACGTCGGGGTCGATCATCAAGTCCTCGAGCGGGCCC
>JAGWST010000044.1 GCA_028869325.1 bacterium
CATCGGCTTGCTCTCGTGGATGGGCGTGGCACGCCTGGTGCGCGCGGAGGTACTCTCGCTGCGCGAGCGCGATTTCGTCGAGGCGGCGCGTGCGCTGGGCGCGGGCGGGATGCGCATCGTCTTCCGCCATCTGCTGCCCAACGCGCTGGCGCCGGTGGTGGTGGCCGCCACGCTGGCGATCGGCGACAACATCCTCACAGAGGCTGGCCTCTCGTTTCTGGGCCTGGGAGTCCAAGTACCGACGCCTTCTTGGGGGAACATGTTGCAAGACGCGCTCTTGCCCAGCGCGCGTTCCGCCGTATGGCTGGTGCTCACGCCGGGCATGCTGATCGTGATCACGCTACTGGCCTTCAACCTACTTGGCGAAGGGACTCGCGTGGCCTTCGATCGCTCGGTGGCGCAGGATGCCACGGCCGCCGCCGAGGCGCGCTCCTCCGAGCCCTCGGCGGACCAGGCGGCGTAGAGCGGACGGTGCTCCGCTAGGCATTGGGGCGCATTCGCCGTACCTTACGCCATGGCGACGAGCAGCCTAGGGCGCGTGACACGGATCTTCTCCGCGCTCGCCCAGAGTCAGCGACCCGGAACGCTTCTCGGACGAGTAGCGGCCGAGTTGGCGCGCCTGTTGGAGCAGCCGCTGGCGCTGGTGGTGCTCTCGGCGCCGTCGCACTTCGTCCTGGCGGGCGTCACCGGCATCTCCCCGGGCCGCCGCTTGCAGCTTCGCCACACCCCGCTCGACCCCGCACGCATCCCGGCGCTCGCCGCGGCGATGGCACGCGGCGGCCCCACCCGCCTGGATAGCGCGGATCTCCCATACCGTTGGCGGGAGGTGCTTGGCCCGCTGGCGCTGATCGTCCCCATCTGGAGCCGCGATCGCCGCGGCGGTCTCTTCCTTACACCCTCCCTGGGGACCGAGCGCGAGGAGCGCCTGCTGATCGCCGAGGCATTGGGCTACCAGACGGGTATCGCGCTGGAGAACGCCGAGCTGCTGCGCCGCGTCTCGCAGAAGGAGCAGGCGCTGCGCTCGATGGTGCGCTCGCAGATGGAGGCGCAGGAGGAGGAGCGGCACCGCGTGGCCGGCGATATCCACGACGGGCTCACGCAACAGCTGGTAGGCATCTGGTATCGCGTCCACGCCTGCGAGCGCCTGATCGAGACGCAGCCGGAGGCGGCACGCGAGGAGCTGGCCGTCATCAAGGCGCGTATCGACGAATCGCTGGTGGAGGCGCGCAACGCGCTCTACAACCTCCGTCCGTCGACGCTGGACGATCTTGGTCTGCTGCCGGCCCTGCACTCGCTCTGCGCACGCTTTCAAGAGGAGAGCGGCGTCAACGCGCGCCTGCTGGCCGAGCGCATGCCCGATCTGCCGGAGCACTACGAGATCGCGCTCTACCGCATCGTCCAAGAGGCGCTCAACAACGCGCGCAAGCACGCGCAGGCGCAGAATCTCTCCGTCGTGGTGCGCACGCGCGGCGAGCGGCTGACGGTGGAGGTGCGCGATGACGGCCGCGGCTTCAGCCCGCGCTCGCAGCGGCGCTATCGCAACGCGGCCCACTTCGGTGTGGCCGGCATGAAGGAGCGCGCCAAGCTCTTGGGCGGCACGCTGGCCGTACGCAGCGCCCCTGGCCACGGCACCTCGATCCGCGTTCTCATCCCATTACCGTTGGAGGTACGAGCCCTTGCCTAGCACCCCGTTGCCGGAGACGAAGGGCCCTATCCGCGTCGCGATCGTCGACGACCATCGGATGGTGCGCGAGGGACTCGTGGCGATGCTGCGCCACCATGCCGACCGCGTCGCGATCGTCGGAGAGGCGGGCGACATGCCGGCGGCGCTCGAGATGATCGCGCTCGAGCGTCCAGACATCGTGACGCTGGACATCCGCCTGCCGGGTAACAGCGGTCTGACTGCCTGCCGCGCCATCCGCGAGCGCTTCCCCAACGTGGCGATCGTGGTGTTGACCGTCTACGAGGACGAGCAATACATCGTGGAGGCGATCCGGGCGGGCGCGCGCGGCTACCTGCTCAAGCGCGTCTCCGATGCCGCCTTGGTCGACGCGCTGGAGGCGGTGCACCGCGGCGACACCGTGGTGGACCCGGCGCTCGCCCCCGCCTACGCGCGCACACAAGGCGCCGGACGCAAACGCGCCGGCAGCTGGCCCGGCGGGGGCGCCGGCCTGACGCGCCGCGAGGGCGACGTGCTTGCCTGCATCGTCGAAGGGCTGGCCAACGCCGACATCGCCCAGCGCCTCTCCATCTCCGAGGAGACGGTCAAGAGCCACGTCAAGGCGATCCTGCGCAAGCTAGGCGCCCGCGACCGGGCACAGGTGGTTGGTATCGCCCTGCGCGAGCGCCTGGTGCCCGCCGGCCCCCCACCCCCGTAGCGAACGCCGCCGCGGTTCCGAGACGCGATCAATTTCCTTCTTCGAGCATCAAAAGGGCTCCGGCCGCGAAGTCAGGGGCCGCCTTGCCAACGCGTTACAGAATCTCGAGCTCGGTCATCGGCGGACGCCGCTTCGCCTGCACCAATTCTCGGAGCATCGCCAGCATCTGCGAGGGGTAGAGACCGAGCAGATCTTTCAAGAATTCGTCGGGCGTGACGGCGGTGATGGCAAAATCCTTCAGCACGCCATCCGGAAAGTCGCTGATGTTAGCCGTGACGATGAGTTGCGCACCCCCGCGAACAGCCGCAGCGAGCACATGGCGATCCTTAGGGTCATTCCGCATCCTCTCGACGAGCGATTCGTATCCGGCGACTTCGGCCTCCGGAAAGGCACGCTCCATTTGCCGCCGCGTATAGCCGGCTCGCTCCGGTGGAACTTGGAGACGGATGAGCGCGCGCTCCATCTCGTCAAGGATCTGCCCGCTCCATTTCGGTCGGAAGAGCTCGTTGTCCGCAGAGCAGAGAATGACATCTCGGAGCGTCGCCGGGACTAGCGTACATGCGTCGAGAAGTACGCGGAACGACGTAATCAACGAGATATCGTCTCAGCGCGTCGAGGGGAGCTCAAACTCCTCCTGATCGTAGAGCCCGTCTTCTTCCTGCTGGCGGATGAGCTCCTGAAGTATGCGCTTACGCTCGACTTGCCTCTCTTGCTTGTACTTCATGACGTCACCGAAACGGACGCGGCGGTGCCGACCCGCTCTGACAAACGCAATCTTTCCTTGATCCAGCAGCTTGATCAAGAATGGTCGTGATACATTGAGCAGATCCGCAGCCTCTTGCGTTGTGAGCTCCTTGTGGATGGGTGCGATTGAGACACTGTCACCGTTAGACAAGAGTCGGGCCGCCTGTCGTAGGATCTGGAACAGAGGCATCGGCAGCGGTATACGCTCGCCAGAAGGAGCGACCAAGAATGCCGTACCCTGAGACCCAACGGCCGCCTGGCTGAGCGCCTGCTGAACTTCGTGAATCGCTTGCCTATCACCGGGCACTGCCTCGGTGATCCCGGCGGTGGATCGGCTTCTCGTTTCGTGTTCCATGATCGCCTTCCAGGAAGCCCTCTGCGTGATTCTGCAAATTCGCAAGCTCTAAACGCAGTTATCGGCAGTATCGTTTCTTTTATTTCGTTTTCACGGGCTTCGGCGCCGCAGGTGCCGGCCCTGCCTCGGGGGCGAAGTACCTCTTCCCCCAACCGCTCTTTCGTTCAGCATGGCGAACATCAAGGGCGGCGGGCGATCTTGCTCGTGAGTCCTCCTGGGCCCTTGACGCCCAAAGGGGCCGCCTGGTACTCTAACCGGGCCGAAGTAGAAGCCCCGCTTCTCACCGGACGGCGTAAGCCTGTCCGGTTCTCGCACGAAGAGCTTTCGTGCCAGACGCCGCCCGGCAGCGGCGCGCGGAGTGGGGAGCAAGACAAGGAGTATCGCTCATCGCCAGACCCCTCCGAATCAACGAACAGATCCGCATCC
>JAGWST010000530.1 GCA_028869325.1 bacterium
GAAACTCCAAGCCCACCACCTCGTCGGCGTGCATCTGACTCGCTTCGACGGGTCGATTCTTGATCGGCACGGTGGAGCAGAGCGCGGCGCGCAGGTCCCAGGCGCCGGGCGGCGCGGTGCGCACGTAGTAGCCCGGCACCTCAAAGCGTTGCGCCAGCGGCGTGCTCACCACGTAGGTCCAGCGCTCGATGCGCGAGTTCCAATGGTCGGCCAGCTCCAGCGCAAAGGTGCGCGCCGGCTCCAGCAGGATATCCGCCGCGCAGACCAGCGCCGCCACGCAGACCGCCAGCGTGAAGGGGTTGAGCCCGGCGTCCTCCTCCCAGCGGTCTTGGCCGGTGACCGGACCCGAGCGCGCGATGAACGTCGCCGCGCGCTGGACCATCTCGCGCACGGGGAGATCGTAGAGCACGCCGTGCTCGCCGAGCGCCGCGGCGATGAGAATCGGAAAGGCGACCTCGTCGAGCTGGATGCCCTGCCAATACGGCGTGCCGTTCAGCCACTGATTCTGATACCAATGGCCGTCGGGCTGCTGCGTCACGATGAGATAGCGCAAGACGTTGCGCGCGTCCTCGTGGGCGCCGATGGCCAGCAACGCCCCCGCCGTCTCGCAGAGATCGCGCGCCCAGACCAGATGGTAGCCACCGCGCTCATCGCGGCTCTGCCCCCACGGGATCGAGAGGCTGGCCACCGTGGCGCCGGCGTAGACGGCGTCCTGGTGGCCCTTGAGGACCATCGCCGAGACCGCCGCCTCGTTGCGGACGTCTTCGGGAAGCAACAGCACGTTGGCCACCGCGCGCCGCACGGCGTCCTCGTGCCATCGCATCCAGTCGTGGATCTGCGTCTGCCAGCTCTCCTCAAAGCGCCCGGAGAGGCTCGCCGCGCCGTGGATGACGGCGTCGTGCGCCGATCCGCCGAAGGCCAGTGCCAGGTTGACCTCGCGCGGCAGCTCGCCCATCAGCGCTACGTTGCCGGGGCCGGCGCTCTGATAGGTCCACGTCATCCGGTCGTTGCGTGCAAAGTCTTGCCAGCCGTCGCTGACGCCCACGTAACCGCAGCTCATGCGCCGCCAGGCATCGCGGCCCTCGGAGTCCAGCGCCAAGAGCGCCAGCGCCGTGCCGCCGCGGCGCGCCGCCAGCGCGCGCCAGCGCGCGTGGGCTGCGATCCAGGCCTGGTTTTCGTAACCGGAGTCGTCCACGTGCGGCGCCAGCAGCGCGTAGAGGCGCAGATCCTCGTCGCCGCTGAGCTTGGCCTCGATCAGCAGCGCGTCGCGGCGCGGATCGGGGCAGATGCGCAGGGTCAGGGTGAAGCGCGGGTGGGTGTGCGTGATCGTATAGGCGGGGATGCCGGGGCGTGGCGATTGCAGCGTGTACGCCTGGTTGCGCTTGACCTCCAGCCAGAATCCCTTATCGTCGGCGACGATGAAGCCCAGATCGCGCGTCTGCGGGTTGTCGACGTGCGGATAGAAGACCTCGTTGACGATCCCGAATCCCAGCGTGAACCAGATACGCGACGAACGCAGCGTCGAGCCGATCGCGTCCTTGGCGCTGCTGCTCCACGTCGGCGCGATGCCCGGGGCACCGGGTGCGTTGTTGGGGGCGGGCATCGTCGACATCGGCGCGAACCTCCTGGCGCTTTCAGGTTTACCTACCCGCCGTCACACGCCTTTCGAATCGTCCATGCCGAAGGCTACCGGCAAGGCTTCGATTGCAAGCACATCGGCCCACACCGCGTCGTGGAGGCGCTGGCCGCGTACCTGGAGTGTTGATCAGCCGGCGCGCTCGCCCGCGACCAACACGTTGAGAAAGGCGCCCGTCAAACCGGCGAAGACCACCGAGCCGGCGATCACGTCCGGCGTCCACCAGATGCCGCCCATGCCGGCGGCGAGCACCGCCAGATAGACCGCCCAGTAGACGGCGGGCACGGCGAAGGCAAAGGCGTACCAACGCGGATCGTCCGCCGTGGTGCGGCCGCGGCCCAGCGGAAAGGCGTCACCGGCGGCGCCGCCGGCCAGACTGGCGGAGACGACGGCGATGAACTGGCCCGCATAGTTTGCGTGCGCTCCTGCGATGAAGACGTTGCCCAAGAGCATGAAGAGCGTCAGTGACCCTGGCGCGAGATCGAAGCGCCGCTTGAGGTAGAGCGCGAAGCCGGCGAGCAGCAGGCTCTGCACGAGCACCGCCAAGAGTCCGATGCCCTGTTTGTAGTACGCCAGCGTGAGCAGTGTCAGCACGTCGGGGGGCGATGAGTAGGGCGGCAGCGGTGCGTTCATGCGCGCGGCCTCGCTGATGAAGATGAACTGCGTGCCCCAGTGCAGCAGCTCCAGCAGCGAAGCGGCGGCGATCAGCATTGGCAGCTGCGCGCCCAGGGTGGGCGGCACACGCTCGCGCAGGCGCAGCGCGCGGATCGGCCCGACCACGATGAAGAACATGCCGGCGCCGATCAGCAGGTGCGTGGGGCTCAGCAGTGCATCGAAGCCCTCTTCGAAGCCCCAGAGCACGTGCTTGACCATGTCGCTCGCGCCGCCCGCCAGGCAGATGGCCAATCCCGCCAGCGTGATGTCGTATCCCGGCGGCAGCGCCAACCGCCACGGATAGCCCCGGCGGTGGTAATGCGCCAGCGCCACGCCGGTGAAGACGAAGGCCGCCAGCAGCCCGGCATAGAGCAGCGCGTGCGCGGGCTCGAAGAACGTCTCGACGTCGTTGTGAAAGTGGTACCAAGCGTCGACGAAGATGCCCGCACCCAGCCACAGACTGGCGACGGCGATCGCCCAATCGAAGAGCGTGCTATGCGGCGGTCGCTCGTTCACGACCAGGGAGTTCTTCCGCACGCTCGGAACCCCCCTTTCATGCCGCTGAGCCGGACGTCGATCGCGTTCTCTCTGCTGCTCGCGCTCTGCGCATGCTCTGCATCGCCGCCCAAGGGGCAGATATTGAGCGAGGCGCAGGTGACGCACGCGCAGCCGTGGCCTACGGCGCGCAGCGCCGCCCCCGATGCACCGCCGCAGATCCTCGCGGTGCAGCTGAACGAGACCACGATCGCCGGCGGCGACCGTTGGCGCGGCAGGATCGCCACCAGCACCAACGTCGCCAGCGTGGAGGTGCGCACCGAGTCGTTCTCGTTCACGGCGCACCGGACGGCCTTCGGCCAGTACGCCTTCGAGGTCCACGTGCTGGATATGCTGCCGCAGTATCGCCGCGGCTACACCCTGCAGATCATCGCGCGCAACACGGCGGGGCGCCGCGCGGAGCGTTTCATCCCCATCCGCTTCCGGTAGGCGGCGCCGGCGCCCGACCGTTCGTTAGCGCGTGGAGAGCTCCAGCGAGTAGGTTCGCCCCGGTGCGGGATAGCCGTAGATGGGCGCGTAGAACTCGTTGCCGATATTGCGCGCGCGCAGCGTGAGCACGGCCTGGTGCGCCAGTTGCAGGCGCAGGTAGGCGTCGATGGTGGCGTAGGCGTCGATGGCCGGGCTGCCGCCACCGGGGGCGCTGTAGAAATCGATGTGCGGTCCCACGATCTGCGCACGAATGCCGAATGCCGGGCCGCCGCCGATGAACGGGCGCTCCAGCCCAAGCGTGGCCTGGACGGTAGGCTGGAACTTGAGCCGCGCATCGCCGGCGCCGGGCGAGGTATCGATGGCTTGGTAGAGATCGGTGAGCGCCAAGCTTGCCACGATGCCGTGCAGGGGCCGGCTGTGCGCCGTGGCCGTGATGCCTTGGATGGACGCGTGCTGGGCGTTCTGAGGCACGAAGTTTTGGTCGTAGACGATGAGATCGTTGGCGGCGCGGCCGAACCACGCCAACGAGAGGCCGCCGAGCAGGTTGGGTGCCTGCAGCGTGACGTCGAGGTTGCGCGAGCGCTCCGGCTGCAGATTCGGATTGGAGAAGCCCGGATAGTAGAGATCGATGAGCGTCGGAACACGGAACGACTCGCCGGCGTTGGCCGCCAGGCGCAGCGCGCCGACCGGCAGCACGGCGCCGA
>JAGWST010000531.1 GCA_028869325.1 bacterium
AGGTGCGGAACGGGGAGTATGTGACGGATAAGCCCGTTCCGAACGAGCCGACGCTGGACGAGATGTTCGTGAATACCCTCATGGGAGACCCCGAGATGGTTCGAGCAAAGCTGCGTCCTTACCATGACCTCGGAATCGATATGGTGTCGACGTGGCAGCATCTTGGCCAGTCGCATGCCGACGTGATGCGTTCCATGGAGCTGTTCGCGAAGTACGTTATGCCGGAGTTCCAGCGCACCCACGTTGGACACTAAGCGTTAACTTGTACTGGTGTCGCCAAGAAAGGGTCGACGATATGCAACAGATCATCCGGAGAAGCTTCGTCGCTCTCGCCACGTTGGCACTAATTGTGGCATTCGTGGGAGTGATGAGCACGCGCGCGAGTGCCGTATCGAAGCTGGCTGAAGTACAATCGACGAAGACGCTGAAAATAGGTTGGGCGGAGTGGAACCCGCTTGAGTACCGTGATGTCGGATCGAACGAGCTCAAGGGGATGCTGATCGATCTTGGCAAGCGCATCGCGGCGAAAATCGGCGCGAAGCCCGTCTTCGTAGAGGACAATTGGGCGACGCTCGCAAGTGGCGTGGCGGCCGGCAAGTTTCAGATCGCGCTCGAAGGCATAACGAGCGAGCGGGAGCGGCTGGTCGATTTCTCGCATCCGCTCTACTATTCGGAGTTTACGGCGATCGTGCATAAGGACAGCCCTTACCGTTCGTGGGACGACATCAACAAGTCTAACGTCGCTATCTCCGTAACAACTGGCTCGAGCTGCGATCAGGTTCTGGGAGAATTGGAGAAGGCAGGCAAAGTGAAGGCCCGGATCGTCCGCATCAAGGATGTGGGGCCGGGCGTGCTTGCACTGGCAACCGGCCAAGTTCAGGCGTATACGGATCAGAAGGACGCGCTCCTTTCGGTGCTCGCCAGCCATCCCGAATTCGCGCTGGTATCGGGATCGTACAGCGCGGCGCAGTTTGGGGTAGCCATTCCACGGGGCCAGCCGGAGCTCAAATCTGCGATCGACAAGGCAGTGATCGGGATGCTGAAGGATGGCACCATCAGAGCGCTCCTGCGGCAATACCACGTAGTGGGTAACGATCCGGCATCAGTACGATAGCCTCGAACAGGGTCTTCAACGAACGCAGGCTGTACGTGCGCGGGCGCATGCAGAGGGAGGCATGTACAATTTTAGTGTGAGCGTCATGCTCAACGCAGCCCCCTTCATTCTGGCGGGTGTTCCGGTGACGCTGTGGATCTCGGTCGCAGCGCTTGCGATCGGTTTAATGATCGGGCTGCCTGTGGGAACGCTACGAGCGCTGAATCTCCGCGCGCTCGATCTGGTGCTGGGCCTTTACGTAGAATTCTTCAGGAATACACCGGTCCTCGTGCAGATCGTCTGGTTTTACTACGTTCTGCCGATCATCGTGCGCGTCAATCTCTCCGCCGTCGATGCGGGTATTCTTGCCCTTGGATTAAACACAAGCGCGTACCTCGCCGAGATCTTTCGCGGGGGTATCCTGGGCACCGCCGCCGGTCAGTCGGAGGCGGCGCTCAGTCTGGGTTTCACCGGCGTCGGAACAATGCGCTACGTTGTGCTCCCGCAAGTGACGCGCAAGATGCTGGCACCGTTCGTCAACCAATTCGTCGTGCTGGTGAAAGACTCGGCGCTGGTGGCCTACATCGGGGTTCTCGATATCATGCACCGCGGGGACGTCGTGACCGTTCAATCGTCGCGGCCATTGGAAGTGTACACGATGGTCGCTGCTGCGTACTTCGTTCTCTGCTTTGCCGCGTCGAAGCTTATGAGAGTTATCGAGGTGGGTTTTGCCATTCCACAGTAGTGGGGCGACCTCGGCGGCGCTGGTCGCCGAAGGAGTAGCGGTGAAGTCGGAGGAGAGCCGTGTGGTGCTTGCGTTGCGGGATGTGCGCAAGTCATTTGGGGCACACCGTATCTTGGATGGCGTGGATCTACGCGTGTCGCGCGGCGAGGTGGTCGTCGTCATCGGGCCGAGCGGATCAGGGAA
The DNA here is from genome assembly GCA_028869325.1 of bacterium. Lineage (GTDB taxonomy): Bacteria > Vulcanimicrobiota > Vulcanimicrobiia > Vulcanimicrobiales > SCRA01 > SCRA01. Next base: position 2,022 of record JAGWST010000531.1, read on the forward strand.
GACGACGCTCTTGCGTTGCATCAACCTGCTCGCGCCGATCGACCATGGGAACATCTCCGTCGGCGGTGTGACTCTGACGCATGTGGAGGACGGTCTGCCGATTTCGCGCGTGCGTGGGCGGGAGCTAAGCCGCCAGCGAGCGGAGATCGGTTTCGTCTTCCAGCATTTCAACTTGTTTCCACACTTGACGGCGCTTGGGAATATTGCGCTCGCCCTGCGAAAGGTCAAGGGCATGTCCGCGCGCGAGGCCGAGGCATATGGCCGGGAGTTGCTTTCATGGGTGGGCCTTTCCGATAAGGCCAGCGCGTTCCCCGGACACCTTTCTGGAGGCCAGCAGCAGCGAGTTGCTATCGTGCGTTCCCTAGCGATGAAGCCACGGATGATGCTCTTCGACGAGGTAACGTCGGCGCTCGACCCCGAGACGATCGGTGAGGTGCTCGAGGTCATGCAACGCCTGGCCGATGATGGGATGACGATGCTGGTGGTGACGCACGAGATCGGTTTCGCACGCAATGTGGCCGGTCGCGTGATCTTTATGGACGGAGGAAAGATCGTGGAGGAGGGCCCGCCGGCAGCGATCTTGGGGAGCCCGAGGCAGGCGCGAACGCAAGCGTTCTTGCGTTGCGTTCTGCATGAGCCGTCGCGCCGGACGCATAGGGAGGTGGGTTCGTGACCCGCCTCTTCACTCCGATTCAGTTGCGCGGCGTGACGGCACGCAACCGCATCATGATGTCACCGATGAGTCAGGCACGGGCTGACGAGCAGGGTGTGGCTCAGATGTGGCACGCCGTCCACTACGGCTCGCGGGCTGTCGGCGGTGTCGGCCTGCTTTTGATGGAGGACACGGCAATCTCGGAGGCTGGGCGGCTCAACCAGCACTCGTTAGGTATGTACGACGATGCCCACGTAGCGGCGTTGCGGCATATCGTCGAGTTCTGCCGCGGGCAAGGCGCTTGCGTCGGCGCGCAGCTCGGCCACGCCGGGCCCAAGGCGTGGAGCAAGACAGAGGGACAAGGCCCGCTTCGTCCGGTTTCACCGAGCGGCAGGCTCTTTGCCGAAGGCTGGGTTCTGCCGAGCGTGCTTACGGTCGAGGAGATCGCAAGCGTGCTCGATCAGTGGCGTGCCGCGGCGCGCCGCGCCGTCGCCGCATCATACGATTTCGTGGAAGTCCACGCGGGTCATGGTTATCTGATCAACGCCTTCCTCTCACCACTGACGAACGCGAGGGACGATGCATACGGTCGCGACCGCACGCGCCTCCTGTTTGAGAGCGTCGCGGCCGTGCGCGAGGTCATTCCTTTGGAGATGCCGGTTTTCGTGCGCCTCTCGGTCGAGGATTTGGTTCCTGGCGGCTGGACTCTCGCAGATACCCAGCGCTTAGCGGGGCGGCTGCGCGAGGCGGGTGTCGATGCCTTGGACTTGAGCTGGGGTGGGATTGGACCAACACAAGGTCCATTGACGCTCGAGGAGCGTCGTAACGCGACGCGCCGCGTTCGCGAAGCCGCTAGGCTGCCCGTCGTGGCGGTTGGCTTGGTCGAGTCCGCCCAGGGTGCTGAAGCGATCCTGGGGGAGGGTACCGCCGACATCGTGGCTATCGGCCGGCTTTTGTTGCGCAATCCATATTGGGCACTTGACGCCGCAGAGGCGCTGGCTGGCGACCTGCCACTGGCCGTGACATCACCGTACGGGATTGGGGCGCGGTGAGGGCATGAGCGACCCGCGGACCGTCGACGAGAGGCTATCGCCGAGATCTGTGCCGGCAGGATGGTGGTGGTGCTCGACGACGAGGACCGGGAGAACGAGGGCGACTTGGTGATGGCGGCGCAGATGGTGACGCCGGAGTCGATCAACTTCATGCGCAAGGAGGCGGGTGGGCTGGACTGGGTGCCCTTGATCGGCAAACGGCTGGACGAGCTGCAGATCCCGGCCAGGCTGGAGGAGGAGCGTGTACCGCGCCGGCAGCGGTCGGCTGCCGCTGGATGAATGCCTCTATCGGGTCGCACCGTCTCCGTGAAGTGGCTGGCACCCTAGCGACCGGCGTTACCATCGTCACGACCGGGAGCAAGGGCGAAGAGCATGGATGTACGGCGAGCGCGGTTACGAGTCTGAGTCTGGCACCACCGCTCATGCTGGTATGCTTAGACCGCTTGGCGAAGACGCACGTGAAGATGATCGAAGCCGGCAAGTTCGCCATCAACATCCTGGCTGCCGGGTGCGAGGGCGAGCGCCTCTCTCGCCTCTTCGCGGGGAAGGCCGAGGACAAGTTTCGCGGGATCGCGAGCCGCCGTAACCTCACCGGCGCGCCGATTCTCTGCAATGCGTCGGCGTGGTTGGAATGCGAGCTCGAGCGCACCTACGAGGGCGGCGACCATACCATCTTCATTGGGCGCGTGGTCGCCGCCGATTTGACGGA
>JAGWST010000532.1 GCA_028869325.1 bacterium
CGCCTCGCGCGCCATCACAAATGGCCTGTCATAAGCGGGATCAAGCGTGACCGTGAGCAGCAGCGCGCCGCTGCCCCCTGCGCGAAGTCGCTCTTGGAGCTGAATGAAGGCGGCGTTCGCGATAGGGCACGCGTCGGTGCAGCGCGTGGAGATGAAATCGATCACCACGTTGTGCCCGCGCAGGCCTGCCAACGTGAACGAACGCCCGAGCTGATCGACGAGCACGATGCGGCTTGGGCGTACCCGCCGCTCTCGAGCCCGTACGGCACGATCGCCGCCTACGCGCCGAATCCGAGCATCGTCGCGGTCGGCACGACGATCATCTTCCGGAACACGGAGAGCTTCGCGCATACGGCGACGGCGATCGCCAGCGGGAGCTTTCCCGCCGCGAGCCCGTTCACGATCGCGGCGCTCCAGTCGAGCGGCGCGCGTGTGAGCGATGCCGGGTGGAGCAGCGGCGAGCTTCTGCCTGGAGCCTCGTCGCAGCCGCTCCTCGCCGACATACCGGGGATCTACCTGTACGGCTGCTTCTTTCACTATGGGTCGCCGATGCGCGCGGTGATCGTTGCCAAGTAGGGGTTAGACGCTTCGCGCCGTCCCGTGACCGATATCGCCCCCGCACCAAGCTACATCATCGAGCGATCGGCGCCGTGAGCTGTGGACTTGGAAGCCCTGCCGCGCTTGATCTTCAGCGTGTAGCGGCGGCCTTCTCGGGCGAGGTCCCTTATGCGACGCTCGCTCGGGCCGTGGAGCGGGCGCTCACTGCGTCGGGCCCGCCACGTGCTGGTCGTGCCGGCGGCTAGTCGCTCCGTCCGTCCTGAGCGGAGGCATGGCCAGCCAAATCTCGACCACCGCACCGGCCTCGCTCTGGCGGACATCGACCTTCGCGCGCAAGGCCGACGACAAGACGCTCACGACACGCAGTCCCAAACCGCTGCCCGCACCGTCCTCCAATGCGGAGCGGATGCGCGCGGCGGCCTCGGCGCCCGCGCTATCCTCGACGAAAACGACGGCGTATCCGCCATCCGCCCGTGTACCGACACGCACGCGGCCGCCAGGGGATGTCGCCTGCAATGCGTTGACCACGAGATTGGCGACCGTGCGTTGCAGCCGCCGTTCGTCCGTCCGCGCGAGAGTGCATCCGCTCCCCGCAAATTCGAGTGCGATGCCCTTCCGCGCCGCCAAGTCCACATATGCATCACGAATGCTCGCGGCAACGCGCTCGACGTCCAGATCGTCGAACGAGAGGCGGATGCGGCCAGCCTCGACAGCCGCGACGTCACGAAGATCTGCGAGTATCTCCTCCAGTGTCACGAGATCCGCTAGCAACCGCCGGATTGTTCGCGCATCCGAGGCGTCGATCAGGCCGTCGCCGATCGCCTCGAGCGTCCCGCGCATCGCCGTCATGGGATGCGCCAAATCGTGCGCGACGCCAGCTACGAGTTCACGTTCGGCTTCTTGCGCGCGATGGAGTTGTCGCGCCATGCGGTTGGCGCTCTCCGCAATGGCTTGGATCTCCGCCGGCCCCCGAGCATCGATCGTCTCCGTGAGGCGACCGTCGGCGAAGCGATCGAGACCGCGGCGGAGGGTGACGACCGAACGCGAGAGATCTAAGCCGATCAGCAAGGAGATGAGGCACCCGATGACGACGGCGACGATCGTCGAAAGCCACATCGCCCGGTCGACCACCAGGAAGATGCGTTGAAGATCCGGCCCTGAGCCCATCATCTGCCGCATCATCAGAAAGTGTTGCGCAAAGGGATCCAGCGAGCGGTAGATGGCGGCTCGCATCACAAACCCCGCGACCACCATCCCCACGCTCATCACGGAGGCACAGGCAATCCCGACTCGTGCGGCGAGCGTCATCGCTCTTCGCGCACCACGTAGCCGATTCCGACGACCGTCTCGATCAAGGGCTGCGTCCCCCCGGCGGCGCGGAGCTTCTTGCGAATGTTCTTGACATGAGAGTCGATCGTCCGTTCCGACGTGTCGAGATCCAAGTCGAGCACGGCGGCAAGCTCTCTGCGCGTGTAGACCCGTTCGGCGGAGAGCGCCAGGCGCTCGAAGAGTGCGTATTCGGTAGCGGTGAGAGACACCTCGTTCCCGGCCACTCGAACGACGTGCGCCTCGCGGTCGAGCTCGACCTGCCCCGGCAAGCGCGTGCGCGGCGATCCCCGCCGCCGGAGCACGACGCCGACTCGGCGCACCAGCTCTGGAACGCTGAAGGGCTTCACCACGTAGTCGTCTGCCCCAAGATCGAATCCGGTGAGCCGATCGGACTCCTCGGCGCGCGCCGTGAGCATGACGAAGGGCGCTCCCACGCGGTTCAGCCGCTCGGCCAACACGTCGCCGGCGACGGCCGGGAGCCCACGGTCCAGCAGCACGACGTCCGGAGACGACGCCTCGATCGCTTGCGTAGCCTCCACGACGGAGCGAGCCCAATGCAGTTCCCAACGCTCACGTTTGGCGTAGGGGGCTATCGCATCGTAGACCGCTGGATCGTCTTCGACCAAGAGCACGCGCGGCATGACCTGTCGCTTCGTGCCCCCGCCGCGGCGCCCCCGCTGCGGAGCTCCCGCCGCATCCATATCGTCTCCATACGGGCACGCTAGGATGAGAGCATGGTGAGAGGTAGAAACGATCACGGTTCGTTGCGCAAAAGGAGTTCCATGCGAGTCAGTAGAGCATCCCTGCTGTCGCTCATCGCGCGAGCCGCGGCGGCGGGCCTAGCCGTGTTGAGCGGCACGTTCTCTGCCGTGCGCCGTCCCGCGGAGGCCGAAGGCGGAATGATGGGCGGCGGCATGTCGGGCGGCGGCATGATGGAGATGATGGCTCCTGCGAATATGCACGGGCCGATGCGCACCGGCATGGAGCTCTTCGAGCGCCACGCGCTCATCCGCCGTACCGTCACCGACCTTGCGGACGGGGTGCACGCCGTCACCGAGTCGGACGATCCCAAGACCGCCGCGCTCATCCAGGGACACCTCGTCGAGATGTATCAACGGCTCGACCAGAACCGCCCCTTCCCCTATCCGATGAGTCGCAGCGTGCCCGCGATGTTCGCCAACAGTTCCCGCTACAAGCGCAAGCTCCAGATGCTCCCCAGGGGGGTGGCGATAACCGAAACCTCCGACGACTCCCAGATGGTCGCGGTTATTCGCGCGCACGCTCGCGAGATCAGCGGATTCGTCCGGGAGGGCATGCCGGCCATGATGCACGGCATGATGGGAGGGTAAAGGCTGCCATGAAGATGTTTGGCACGTGCATCGATTGGCGATTCGTCGCGGGGTTGGGCGCTCGTCGGCCGGCGACTACTCGCTCAAGGACAATGCGACGGGCATACGGAGGCCACGAAAGTGGCGATCCTGGGCCACGTGGCGGCCGGCGCTCCATCGATCGCGACGATGCGTCCGTGGGCGTCGACCAGGTAGTAGATATCGGGGTAGGCATGGGGATCGAGTAAGCGCGTCTGGGTTTCAGTCAACTCGCCCCAGTACCAGTTGGGAGAGGCGGCTGCCATACCCGCGGCCTTCTGAAACGCCGTGAGCGGCGGACCAGGATAGCCGAGGTCGTTTGCGACCTCGACTTCCACCACGCGCACGCCGCGGCTACGGAGCTCGTCGATATGTTGTGCCATGACAGCGGTCCCGCCTTCGCACGATGGACACCAGGTGGCCACCAGCCACAGAACGTACGGGTGGCCACGGAGCGCGGCGGGCGTCAACGTCTTGCCGTCGATCAAGCGATAGGTGAACGCCGGAGCAGCGCCGCCAGCGGAGAGCTCGCCCGCGGCGGATGCCGCCCCGGGAAACCACGCCGCAAGGACCACGAGCATGCCGGCGATGGCGAGGAATCGCCGCGAGGATCTTGGGAGCGCGTCGCACATGGTCACCGTTTCTCCGGCGCGAGCGGGCAATACGAGGTGAGGTTGTAGGCGGCGAGCCAAGTCGAGAGCAGGACTACCGCGACGGAACCGGCGATGAACGCCGCTGCATGAATCGCGAAGAAGGCCTGGAAGATGCCGCTCGTGCGGAAAATCACGGGTGCCGATACGCCGATCGCCGCGAGCATCAGCGGGATTACCGGTGTGCAGCAGAGAGTGGCCGGCAAGAGACTCGCGAGAAGACCGCTCATGCCGAACGCTCCGGAGCCGCCTCGAAGGCTCCCGTTGCCTCCGGCGGCGAGGTTCATGGCGAGCGTGGTGGCGGACCCGTAGCCGAGGAGAAGCGCCGCGACGGCGAGTCCGGGTGTAAGGAAGCGCACGGCACCCAGTGAGAGAGCCCCGTAGGTCGCGGAGGGCAGAGCGACCGCATAAAACATGGCCACGAGACTACCGACGGCCACGACGATGGCCACCGACCGTCGAGCATCTGTCCCGGAAAAGATCGTGCTGAAAGCGAGCGCGAGCCGCCTCAAGGTTCTCCTCACACCGGTATTCGCGTACAAGCGGCGATGTGCGATGCGTTGTCGGCGACGACCGCCTGTGCAAGTTCGAGAATCTTGCGGATACGCCGATCGGTAAGGCGGTAGAAGACGGCACGCCCCTGGCGCTCGGCGTCAACGTAGCCGCACCACTTCAAGCACGCCAAGTGGTTGCTGACTCGGCTCTGCGACATACCAAGATGGTCGATGATCTCACCGACCGAGCGTGGCCCATCGACCAGGAAGCGCACGATCCGCAAGCGCGTGGAGTCGGCGAGGCCGCCCATGAACTTCGCGTAGAGGAGATCCGCGGAATCCTGGGATGCCTCCAAGGTCCGTGGACGCAATCGCAGCCTGGCCATTTGACAGAGCATATATCATAAATTTATGATCTGTCAAGCAGCGCGTCTCCAGATGGAAGGAGCTCTATGAGCCACGACACGCACGCCTACGACGTGATTGTCATCGGGGCCGGGATGGGCGGCGTGGCCGCCGCGACCA
>JAGWST010000533.1 GCA_028869325.1 bacterium
CCGTTGTGGACCATCTTCGAGAAGTGGCCCGAGCCGACGGGGCCGGTGTGCAGGTAACCGTCCTGTGGTGCCAGCGTGCGGAAGAGCGGCTCGACCAGACGGATGTCGGCATCGTCGCCGCCGACCATCAGGCAGTAGCCCTCCTTCAGGCCCCAGATGCCGCCGCTGGTTCCCGCGTCGCAGAAGCCGATCTCGCGCTCGCGCAGCAGCTTGGCGTGGCGCAGCGAGTCGGTGTACTTCGAGTTGCCGCCGTCGACCACGACGTCGCCTCGCTCGAGCCGCGTCGAGAGCGACTCGATCGTTTGATTGGTGGGATCGCCGGCCGGCACCATGATCCAGACCGCGCGGTGCGGCCCCTGCAGCTTGGCAACCAGCTCATCGAGCGCGGCGGCGCCCGTAGCCCCCATCGCGACGGCGCGCTCGACCGCCTCGCCGCTGCGGTCGTAGACCACCACCTGGTGTCCGCCTTGCAGCAGCCGCTCCGTCATGTTGGCGCCCATGCGGCCCAGGCCGATCATTCCAACTTGCATCGCTCTCCCCAACCTTTTCTGTGAGCGCGCTCTTAGGCGGGTGCGGTCACGGCATCGTGCGCGGCCGCCAGCAGGCGTTTGAGCCCGTGCTCGGCGTCGCGGCCCAGGTGCACACGCGCGCCGCGGCGCCTGCGGGAATCCAACGCTTGGAAGTCGCCCAGAGCCTGCGCGTGCTCCAGCGTGCCGAACGAGGCGCCCAAGCCGGGGATGGCGAGCGACTCGTGGGCATCGGCCGTCAACGCAAGGACCACGATCGTATCCGGGCCGCCTTTGTGGAGCTGCCCGGTGGAGTGCAGGAAGCGCGGGCCGAAGCCGACCGTCGTGGCGACCTTGTAGTGGTCGCGAACGAGCACGCGCAGCTCGCGCAGCGCATCGACATTCGCCTGCGTCATCGGAAGATATGCCGTGATCGCGAGGTAGTCCCGGGGGCGAAGCTGAGCGAAGATCGCGGCCAGCGTCTCCGGCAGCTCGGCGCGGCCCAGGTTGGGGCTCCCCGCCAGCGGGTAGAGCGCGAGGCCATCGGCGTACTCGCGCGCCGGTTTGCCCTCGGCGAAGTCGCCGTGCTCTTTGAAGGCCTCGAGCAGCGCGTTGGTGTTCTCTTTCGACTCTTGGACATTGGGTTGGTCGAAGGCGTCGATGCCCAGGAGGGAGCCTGCCGCCGCCGTCGCGATCTCCCAGAGGTACATCCACTGCGCGATCTCCGTGAGCGCGCTCATGCGCAGGCGGACCACCGGATGGCCGGCATCCTCCAGCGCACGCAGCTTGGCGGCGATGTCGCGCTCGATCGTGGGCAGGGGGCCGCCCGCGTCGGGCGGATCGCCTTCGAGACCATCGGCGACGTAGATGAAGAGGCGATCATCGCCGTAGCCGCCCTGATCGCCGAGCGGCTCGCCTTCGACCGGCACGATGCCGGTGCCGCTCTTGCCCGTCGACTCCGCGATGAGCTGCTCCAGCCAGTAGCCGAAGGCCGCGGCAGCCGGCGGCGCGATGAGCGTGAGCTTGTCGCGGCCGGCCTTGGCCAGACCGCCGATGATCGCACCGAGCCGCGTACCGGGACTGTGCTCCTCCGTCACCGAGGAGGCGGCCGCGGCCATGCCGGCCGTGCCCTCGTCGAGCAGCGCCTTGACGTCGTAGCCGGCCACCGCGGCGGGGGCAAGACCGAAGAAGGAGAGGGCCGAGTAGCGGCCGCCGATATCCGCCATGTTGGTGAAGATGCGCAGGAAGCCGCCCTCGCGCGCCTCCTTCTCCAGCGCCGTGCCGGGATCGGTGATGGCGACGAACTGTTTGGCGGCGCGTTGCGAGCCGACCGCCTTCTGCACGCGGTCGTAGAAATAGCGGAAGAAGGCGTTCGGCTCGAGCGTCGTGCCGCTCTTGCTCGAGACGAAGAAGAGGCTGCGCGTGAGATCGAGCTGCCGTTCCAGCGCGACGATCTGCGCCGGATCGCTGGAGTCGAGCACGTGCAGGCGCGGGCAGCCGCTGATCCGTCCGAAGGTCAAGCGGAAGACGTCGGGGGCCAGCGAGCTGCCGCCCATGCCCAGCACCACGGCGTCGGTGAAGCCGTTCGCCCTGACTTCGGCGGCGAAGGATTGGAGGTCGGCAAGATGCTCGAGCATCTCGTGGGGGACGTCGAGCCACCCCAACGCGTTCGAGATGATCTTGACGTGCGCCGGGTCGCTCGACCAGAGCGCGGCATCCTTCTTCCAAAGGCGCTGATCGAAGCGCCTCTCTTTCAATTGCGCGAGGCCCTGCTCGGCGGCAGCCTGCGCACTGCCGAGCTTGGCGAAGATGCGCTCACCGTCGCCGCCGCGCAGCAGCGCCATCTTCTTCCCGATGGTGGCGATCAGCTCGTCGTAGCTCTCGTCGAAGAGGACGACGCCATCGTCTTGCAGCTGCTTGGTCACGTCGAAGATGGAGATGCCCGCCTGCCTGAGGCGCGCCAAGTGCCCCGCGGCACGGTCGAGCTCCTGCGTGACGGTATCGGCGACGATTCTGCCACGGTCGAGAAGCGCTTGCAGCGTCTGTGTCGGCATGGTGTTGATCGTATCGCGGCCGACCAGCGGCTCGACGTACATGAGATCGGGGTAGGCGGGGTTCTTCGTGCTGGTCGAGGCCCACAGCGGACGCTGCACGCGCGCGCCTTTCGCGGCGAGCGCCTTGAAGCGTGCGTCGCCGTAGATGCGCTGAAAGCGACGGAAATCTTCCTTGAGCAAGGCCACGCCGGCGGCGCCGAGCAGATCCTTGAGATCGTCGCCTTTGGCGATGCGCGCCTGCAGCAGCTTGTCGACCGCCGTGTCGATACGGCTGACGAATACGGAGGCCACGGAGTGGAGATCGTCGATCGGTTTGCCCGCGGCGGCGCGCGCCTCCAGCGCCTCGATGTAGGTCCAGGCGATCTGCTCGTAGGTCTCCATGCCGAAGATCAGCGTGATGTTGATGTTCATGCCCTCGGTGAGGCACTGGCGAATCGCCGGGACGCACTCGGGCGTCGAGGGGATCTTCACCATCACATTGGGGCGATTGACCTCGCGCCAGAGGCGGCGCGCCTCTTCGATGGTGCCCTGGGCATCGCGGGCGAGTTTGGGCGAGACCTCGATCGAGACGAAGCCGTCACCGTGCTGCGATGCCTCGAAGAGCGGCCGGAAGGCGTCGCAGGCCTGTTGGATGTCGCGCACGGCCAGACGCTCGAAGACCTCCGGCGCGGAGAGGCCGGCATCGAGGAGGTCGCGTAACTGCTCGTCGTAGTCGTCGCCCGCGCCGATCGCCTTCGAGAAGATTGTCGGATTGGAGGTCATCCCGCGCAGGCCGTCGCCGATGAGGCGCTCCAGCTCGCCGGAGGCGAACATGGCGCGGCGGATGTTGTCGAGCCAGACGCTTTGGCAGCAGCTCCAGAGTTGCTGGATGTGGTTCACGACGAATCTCCTCGTTTCTAGCGCTTGGCGGGGGCGGCGGCGAGCGCCGCGGCACGCTCGGCGACGTTGGCGGGGGTGAAGCCGAAGTGCTCGGCTACCGCCGCGAGCGGAGCCGACTCGCCGAACCGGTCGATGCCAAGAGAGTCGCCCTGCTCCCCGACCCAGCGGCGCCAGCCGAACGTTGCCGCCGCTTCGACGGAGAGACGCGCGCCGACCTGGGGAGGGAGCACCACGTCGCGGTACGCCCGCTCCTGACGCTCGAAGAGATCCCACGAGGGCATGGAGACGACGCGCGTTCCGATGCCGCGCCGCTCGAGAAGCTCGCGGGCTCTCAGGCAGAGCGAGACCTCCGAGCCGGTGGCGATGAGGATCAGATCGAGCGCTGCACCGCTCTCGGCGAGCACGTACGCGCCGCGCTCGACGGGGGCGCCGGCCGTGCCCGCCAGGATGGGGAGCTTCTGGCGCGTGAGCACCAAGGCCGTTGGGCCGTCGCGGCGGGCGACGGCGATGCGCCACGCCGCGGCCGTCTCGTTGGCGTCGGCGGGACGGAGCATGGAGAGGTTCGGCATCGCGCGCAGCCCGGCCAGGTGCTCGATCGGCTGATGCGTCGGGCCGTCTTCGCCGAGCATGACGGAGTCGTGGGTGAAGATGAAGAGCACCCGCAGCTTGCTGAGCGCCGCCAGCCGGATCGCGGGCCTCATGTAATCGGAGAAGGTGAAGAACGTGGCCGTGAACGGCAGCAGTCCGCCGTGGGCGGCGATGCCGTTCGAGGCCGCCCCCATGGCGTGCTCGCGGATGCCCCAATGGATGTTCCGCCCTTGATAACTCCGCGCTTGGAAGTCGCCGAGGTCCTTCAGGTACGTCTTGGTGGAGGGGTCGAGGTCGGCGCTGCCGCCGATCAGCTCGGGGAGCGCGGGGGCGAGGGCGTTCTCTACCTTGTTACCGGCGTCGCGCGTCGCGAGCTCCCCGTCCTCCGGCTTGAAGACGGGCAGTGCGGCGGCGAACTCGGGAGGCAGCTCGCCGGAGATCATACGCCGCAGCTCCGCCGCCACCGCGGGGTAGGCGGCTGCGTAGCGCTCGAAACGCTCCTCCCAGGCCTGCTCCTGGGAGCGACCGCGCTCGACGGCCTGGCGGAAGAACGCGAGTGCATCCTCGGGAACGTAGAAAGCCGGCTCCAGCGGCCAGCCGAGCGCCTCTTTGGTCTTCTCGACGTTCTCGGCTCCCAGCGGCTCGCCGTGCGATTTATACGAGCCGGCCAGCGGCGAGCCGTAGCCGATGGTGCTGCGGACGACGATCAGCGAGGGGCGATCCGCCGCGTCGCGGGCGAGCTCGAGTGCCCGCGATGCCGCATCGGCGTCGTAGGCCTGGTCGGCGCCGACGAACTGGGTGTGCCAGCCGAGCGCCTCGTACTTCTTGACGACGTCCTCCGTGTAGGTGACATCCGTCGGCGCCGCGAGCGAGACGTGGTTGTCGTCGTAGAAGACGATCAGCTTGCCCAGGCCTAGGTGGCCCGCCACGGAGGCGGCCTCGTTGGCGACGCCCTCCATCAAGTCGCCGTCGCTAGCGATGGCATAGGTGTGATGGTCGATGATCGTATGGCCTGGGCGGTTGTAGCGCGCGGCGAGATTCGCCTCCGCGATCGCCATGCCCACGGCGTCTCCGAAGCCCTGTCCTAGCGGCCCGGTGGTGACCTCCAGGCCGGGCGCGGCCCCGCGCTCGGGGTGGCCCGGGGTCCGGCTGCCCAGCTGGCGGAAGGCGCGCAGATCGTCCAGCTCCAGCCCGTAGCCGGTCAGATAGAGCAGCGAGTAGACCAACATCGAGCCGTGGCCCGCGGAGAGCACGAAGCGATCGCGGTCGAACCAATGCGGGTTGGACGGGCTGTGCTTCAGGTGGCGCGTCCACAGCGCGTACGCGTATGCCGCGGCGCC
>JAGWST010000534.1 GCA_028869325.1 bacterium
CGTTCAAATGGCCTACAGACGACTCTTCACCTCGGAATCGGTGACCGAGGGCCATCCCGACAAGGTCTGCGACCAGATCTCCGATGCGATCCTCGACGCGATTCTCGCCGAGGACCCGATGGGGCGTGTCGCCGCCGAGACGTTTGCCGTAACGGGGCAGATCCATGTCGGCGGCGAGATCACCACCAAGACGTACGTGGATATTCCGCGCCTGGTTCGCAACGTCGTGCGCGAGATCGGCTACGATCACTCGACCATCGGCTTCGATGCCGACACGTGCGGCGTCAACATCTCGCTCGACGAGCAGTCACCGGACATCGCGCTGGGCGTCGACCAGGCGCTGGAGATCAAAGAGGGCTCCGACCGCGACCGCTTCTCCGAGGTGGGGGCTGGCGATCAGGGCATGATGTTCGGCTACGCCTGCCGCGAGACCGAGGAGCTGATGCCGCTGCCGATCACGCTGGCGCACACGCTCACGCGCGAGCTCTCGCGCCTGCGCAAGGACGGCACGCTGACCTACCTGCGGCCGGACGGCAAGTCCCAGGTGACGGTGGAGTACGACGGCGAGAAGCCGCTGCGCGTCGACGCGGTGGTGATCTCCACGCAGCACAGCCCCGACGTGACGCTGGAGCAGATCCGCAAAGACGTCACCGAGCACGTGATCAAGAAGGTGATCCCCGCGCACCTCATCGACCAGCGGACGCGCATCTTCGTGAATCCGACGGGGCGATTCGTTATCGGCGGGCCGATGGGCGATGCCGGGCTAACCGGCCGCAAGATCATCGCCGACACCTACGGCGGTATGGCCCGTCACGGCGGCGGCGCCTTCTCCGGCAAGGACCCCACTAAGGTCGACCGCTCGGCTGCATACGCGGCGCGCTGGGTGGCGAAGAACGTCGTGGCCGCGGGGCTCGCCTCGCGCTGCGAGCTGCAGGTAGCCTACGCCATCGGCGTCGCGCATCCGGTGAGCATCCTGGTCGAGACGTTCGGCACGGGCAACGTCGCGGAGGAGAAGATCGCCGAAGCGGTCCAGAAGGTGTTCGATCTGCGGCCGGCGGCGATTATCCACGACCTCGATTTGCGCCGCCCGCTCTACAAGCAAGTCGCGGCGTACGGTCACTTCGGGCGCCCTGATCTCGATCTGCCGTGGGAGCGCACCGACCGCGTCGACGCGCTGCGCAAGGCCGTGGGACTGGGTGAGTTGACGCGCGCCTGAGATAGCCTTGCCGGGGTCGGGGGCCCATGCTATACTACCGGAGTTGCGCCGCCTACCATCGGCGCGGAGGGCATTCCCCGATAGCTCAATGGTAGAGCATCTGACTGTTAATCAGAGGGTTGCTGGTTCGAGTCCAGCTCGGGGAGCCAAGTTTTAGAACCCCGTGGAATCAAGCCTCCACGGGGTTCTTCCTTGTAACGAAGTGGTGTCTTCGACGACGACGGTCTCGTGGTGAGCGGCAGCGCTCGAACTTGGCGTCTTCGCGAAGATCACACACGCGGATTGAGCGCATATGAGCGCAACGTCTCCGCGTAGCGAGAGCGGAACTCCGGGGCGAGCCGACGGCCGTTTGGCACCGAGAGCCAAAGGCGCACCAGATGACGCCTCCGCTCCGGCTCGGCATAGTCGATGTACGGCGTGCGATCGTGCAAAATGACATAGTTGTTCAAGAATTGCATATCCCCCGGCACGAGCGCCATCTCGTACGACAGCTCGCTGGCCAGGTGTTCCATCAGATCGAGTGCTTCCGTCTGCACCGCCGTGAGCGATACTCCGGTCTTCGCCTGGGCGGAACGGATGTAGGTGAAGTTCACCCCGCAACTGAGCAGCCCATCGTAGTAACTGTAGACCGGCCGGTAGTAGACGGGCGACTCGCCTTCGCGTTCCTGCCCGCGCATATCGATCGCGAACGGGTTATATAAGACTCCGACGTACCAAGGATAACGGCGCAACAGCTCGTTATAGACGTGCATGGAGCTGACGACCTGGCTGACGCCGCCGACTTTCGCGGCTTTTAAGCACAAGAGTCCGACAACGTCGCAGTTGTCGACGTGAAGCCCCTGCGATTGGTGCGTTTGGTAGCCCC
>JAGWST010000535.1 GCA_028869325.1 bacterium
CATCTCTTCAAGTACGACTCGAACTACGGAATCCACGACGGCAGCGTGACCTCGACCACCGATGCTCTGGTCATCGACGGCACCTCGATCGCAGTGCTCTCCGAGCGCGATCCCGGCAAGCTGCCTTGGGCGCGCTTGGGCGTGGATCTGGTGATCGAGTCGACCGGCCTCTTCACCGATGCCGCCAAGGCCAGGGCGCACATCGAGGGTGGCGGCGCCAAGCGCGTGATCATCTCGGCACCGGCCAAGGGAGAGGATGTGACGGTGGTGCTGGGCGTCAACGAGGGCGCCTACGATCCGGCCAAACACCGCATCATCTCCAACGGCTCGTGCACCACCAACTGCCTGGCCACCGGGGTGAAGCCGCTGGTCGACGCGTTCGGCTGGAAGAAGGGCTTCATGACCACGGTGCACTCCTACACCAACGACCAGCAGATCTTGGATGCGCCGCACAAAGACCCGCGGCGCGCGCGCAACGCCGCGACCAACATCGTGCCGACCTCCACCGGCGCGGCCAAGGCGCTCTCGCTGGTGGTTCCGGAGGTCAAGGGCCTCTTCGACGGCTTCGCGCTGCGCGTGCCGACACCGACCGTCTCATTGGTCTACTTGGTGGCGCAACTGGGCCGTGAGGTTACCCGCGAAGAGGTCAACGGCGCGTTGCGCAAGGCCGGCGACGGCAGCCTGAAGGGCATTCTCCAGTACACCGAGGAGCAGCTCGTCTCGGTGGACTTCAAGCGCAACTCCTCGTCGTCGATCGTCGACGGCTCGCTCACCAACGTCAACGGCGATCTGGTGCAGGTGGCATTCTGGTACGACAACGAGTGGGGCTACTCGTGCCGCCTCGCCGACATCACCCAGTACGTGCTGGCGAAGTCGCCGGCCAGCGTCTGATCGCGGCGCGCACGTATCGGCGATGGCGAAGTTCGGAACCCTGCGCGACCTGCAGCTGCGCGGCAAGCGGGTGCTTGTGCGTGAAGACCTCAACGTGCCCTTGAAGGAGGGCGCCGTCCGCGACGACACGCGCATCCGCGCCGCGTTGCCGACGCTGCGCTACCTGATCGAGCACGGCGCGCGCACTGTCGTGGTCTCGCACCTGGGGCGCCCAGATGGCCTGCGTAAGCCCGAGCTCTCGCTGCAGCCGGTTGCCAAGGCGTTGGGCCAGGCGCTGGGCGCGGAGGTGCGCTTCTGCGACGAAGCGGTCGGGGCAAAGGCCGAGGCCGCCGTCGCCGCGCTTCACGACGGCCAAGTCCTGCTCTTGGAGAACCTTCGCTTCTATCCGGGCGAAGAGGCGAACGACCCGCAGTTCGCCGCCGCGCTCGCCAAGCTCGGTGACCTCTACGTCAACGATGCCTTCGGCACGGCACACCGCGCGCACGCCTCGACGGCCGGTATCGCCGCCGACCTGCCCGCCGTCGCCGGCTTTCTGATGGAGGCGGAGCTGCAGGCGCTCTCGTCGCTGCTCGACGATCCCGCCAAGCCGTTCGTCTGCATTCTGGGCGGCGCAAAGGTGGCCGATAAGATCGGCGTATTGACCAACCTGATGGGCCGCTGCGACGCCTTCGTCGTTGGCGGCGGCATGGCCAACACGTTTCTCGCCGCGCAGGGCATCGACACCGGCGGCTCCCTACGCGACAAGGACCTGGGCCCCGCGCACCAGATCCTGGCGCAGGCCAAGGCGGCGGGCGTGGCCATCCACCTGCCGGTCGATGCCGTCGTCGCCGCCTCGCTCGATGCGCCACAAGAGCAGACGCGCGTCGTGGAGCTCGTGCTCGACGCCTCAGTGGCGCCGCTGCAAGGCGGGGAGATGATCCTGGATATCGGGCCGCGGACGCGCGAGCGCTTCGCTCGCGTCATCGAAACGGCCAAGACGATCGTCTTCAACGGACCGATGGGCGTCTACGAGAAGGCCCCCTTCCAAGGCGGGACCGCCGCCATCGGCGAGGCCATCGCGCAGGCGACGCGAGCCGGCGCAGAGAGCGTCATCGGCGGCGGAGACGCCGCGGCCGCGGCCCACGCGCTGGGCTTCGCGGACGCCGTGACGCACGTCAGCACCGGCGGCGGCGCGACGCTCGAATTTCTCGAGGGGCGCGAGCTCCCGGGCGTCGCCGCATTGCAGAAGGCGGCGGCGCGATGACGCGGCGCCGTCCGCTGATCGCCGGCAACTGGAAGATGCACCAGACCGTCGCCTCCTCAGGCACGCTGGTGGTGGAGATCCTGGCGGCGATTCCGCCGCAGGCCTACGACGAGGTCGACGTGGTGCTCTGCCCACCGTTCACCGCGCTCGCAGGCGTGGCTCTGGCGATCGAGGGCACCGGACTGCAGCTGGGCGCGCAGAACGTGAGCGCCTTCGATTGGGGACCGTACACCGGTCAGATCTCGGCACCGATGCTCCTGGAGTTCGGCACGCGCTACGTGATCATCGGCCACTCCGAGGTGCGCACCCAGTGCGGCGAGACCGACGCCGGCTGCAGCGCAAAGCTGCGCGCAGCGCTGCAGAGCGGGATGACGCCGATTCTCGCCGTGGGAGAGACGCTGGCGGAGCACGAGGGCGGGCTCACGCGCCAGATCGTCGGCGCGCAAGTGCGCCAAGCCTTCGAGGGCGTCTCCGCCGTCGACGCGGAGCGCTGCGTGATCGCCTACGAGCCGATCTGGGCCATCGGCAGCGGGCGCTCCGATACACCGGAGGATGCGGCAGCGGTGATCGCGGAGATCCGTACGCTGGTCCCCGGCCTCGACCGCGCGCGCTGCCTCTACGGCGGCTCCATGAAGCCGGCGAACGCGGAGGCGCTGCTCGCGCAACCGGAGATCGACGGCGGCCTGATCGGCGGGGCCTCGCTCGACGCCGCCGCGTTCGCGCTGCTCGTCAACCTCGCTCGAAAGGCGATCGCCACGCGATGACCACGCTCACGCACCCGCTCGTTCTCTGCATTCTCGACGGCTTCGGCTGCTCGCGGGAGCGCCACGGCAACGCCATCGCGGCCGCGCAGATGCCGCATTGGCG
This sequence comes from bacterium, assembly GCA_028869325.1. Lineage (GTDB taxonomy): Bacteria > Vulcanimicrobiota > Vulcanimicrobiia > Vulcanimicrobiales > SCRA01 > SCRA01. The sequence continues at coordinate 3,002 of JAGWST010000535.1, forward strand.
CGCGCTGCTCCACAGCCATCCGCACACGGAGCTGGCCGCCGCCGCCGAGGCCGTGGGTCTCCCCAAGGGCATCATGGGCAACTCCGAGGTGGGTCATCTCAATCTCGGCAGCGGCCGCGTGGTGCCGCAGGGCGTGGTGCTCATCAACGAGTCGATCGAGGATGGCGGCTTCGCCGAGAACGCCGTGCTGCGAGGCATCACCGGCCACTGCAAGCGGAGCGGCGGCACGCTGCATCTGCTGGGCCTGGTCTCGCCGGGCTGCGTGCACAGCTCGATGGAGCACCTCTTCGCGTTGATCGACGCCGCGGCGGACGCCGGCGTCGCCTATCAGGTCCAGGCCTTCCTCGACGGACGCGACACGCCGCCCTCCTCCGCGGGCGAGTTCCTGCAGCAGACGCAGGCCAAGATAGATGCCCGCCCCGGCGGCTCGTTCGGCGCCGTGATCGGCCGCTTCTACGCCATGGATCGCGACAAGCGCTGGGAGCGCACGCAGGCGGCCTACGATGCGCTGGTGCGCGGCAAGGCCGAGCGCACCGCGCCCAGCGCACGCGCCGCGCTGGAGCAAGCCTACGCCGCGGGTGAGAGCGACGAGTTCGTCAAGCCAACGATCGTCGGCCAGGCGCGGCCGCTCATCAAGAGCGGCGACGCCTGCATCTTCTTCAACTTTCGCCCGGACCGCGCGCGCCAGCTCACCATGGCGTTCAGCGATCCCGCCTTCGACCACTTTCCCGTCGAGCGTTTGGACGATTTCGTCTTCGCCACCATGACCAAGTACGAAGAGTACTTCACCAATCCGGTGCTCTTCGGGCCGCGCCTCCAGGATCAGACGCTCGGCGAGGTGCTGGCGTGGCACGGGCTCACGCAACTGCGGCTGGCGGAGACCGAGAAGTATGCGCACGTCACCTACTTCTTCAGCGGCGGCCGCGAGCAGCCGTTCGAGCGCGAGGACCGCACGCTGGTGCCCTCCGATCGCAGCGTGGCAACCTACGATCAGGCGCCGCGCATGCGCGCCCGGGAGATCACCGAGGCGGCGATCGCCGACCTACA
>JAGWST010000045.1 GCA_028869325.1 bacterium
AAGCCGAGTCCGACATCTGCTGCACCTCGACCAACGCGGTGAAGATCGTGCAGTCGCTCCCGGACAGAGAGATCCTCTTCGCCCCCGACAAGTTCTTGGGCAACTTCGTTCAGAAGCACACCCCCGAGAAGCAGATCATCTGCTGGAACGGCTACTGCCCAACGCACTTCGTCATCAGCGCCGACAACGTCCGGGCGCGCATGGCGCAGTATCCCGGCTCGCTGGTGCTGGCGCACCCCGAGTGCTCTCCGGACGTCCTGGAGCTGGCCGACTACGTCGGCAGCACCAACGGCATCATGCGGTACGCACTGGAGAGCGCCCACCGCGAGTTCATCATTCTCACCGAGAGCGGCTTGCTGCTGCGTCTCAAGGAGCTGGCCCCCGAGAAGCGCTTCCGCTCGATCGCGCCCTGCCCGCACTGCCCGTACATGAAGTTCGTCGAGCTCGAAAAGGTCGAGGCATGCCTGCGCGACGAGCTCAACCCGATCGAGATCCCCACCGCGGTGATGCTGCGGGCTCGTGCCAGCATCGAGCGCATGTTGGCGATCGTGTAGGGTTTTTCCGCGATCTGCTAGCGGCTAGCGCGTGACGCGCATCTGAAACGTGAAGCGGTCGGAGCGGTAGTAGGCGACGCCCGTGTACATCGGCTCATCCTTCGCCGTAAAGAACGTGACGTAGCGCGCCAAGAGCGCGCTGCCGCGCGAGACGCGCAGGATAGCGGCCAGCCGCTGGTCGGCTTTCTCCGCGGCGATGCCCTGCTCCACGGCCACCGCGCGGATCCCGCGTAGGCGCTCCACGGCGTTGAAGATCGAGTTGGTTGCAAGGTCCTCGCCGCTCAAGCCCTCCGCGCACCACGGCGCGATGTAATCCTCGTCGAGCACGACGGGCTCACCGTCCTGCTCGCGCAGACGCCGCGCGAGGAGGGCCTGTCCCCCCTCCGGCAGGCGCAGGCGCAGCGCGATCGCCGCCGGCGGCTCCACCATGTCGAAGCCCAGAATCCGCGCCGGCTGCCCTTGCTGCTCCAGGCTCCACTCCTGTACGAAGCGCTCCAGCCCGTCGAGCCGAACCGTCGCCGGCGGACGCGAGACGAGAAACGTCCCACGTCCCGGTACCCGCATCACCACGCCCTGCCGAACCAAATCGGCGACGGCGCTGCGCACCGTCATGCGGCTCACGCCGAATCGCCGCATCAGCGCCGCATCGGAGAGCAGGCGTTGCTGCTCTCGGTCGGAGGCGTGTCTCAGCTCGGCCACCAGCAGGTTCTTGATCTGCTCGTAGAGCGGAACCGGAGCGTGGCGGTCGACCTCCTCGCGAGCTCTCATGCGTTCTCTCCGGGGTTGCGCTCCGCCGGCGGCGTCTGTTCTCCGCCGGCGTGCAGCCAACGCGCGACCAGCGCCTGCGTATCGCCGCCGAACTCCCCGCGCGGCCCCTCTTCGAGAATCGCGCCCGTGCGAACGACGTAGACGTAGTCCGCGATCTCGAGCGCGCGGCGGATGTCTTGATCGACCAGCAGCACCGCCTTCCCGCTCTCGCGCGCGAGCGCGGCGATGCGGCGGTAGATCTCCGTGCTGGTCCTGGGATCGACGCCGGCGGTCGGCTCGTCGATCAGATAGACGTCGGGGTCGGTGAGCAGACTTCGCGCCATCTCCAGTTGGCGCTGCTGCCCGCCGGAGAGCTGGCCCGCCGGCTGCCGCCGCTTCTCCTCCAGGACCGGAAACTGCGTGAAGGCACGCGCGACTCGCTCGTTGATCTGCACGCCGCTCAGGCCGCTGCGCCAGAGACCCAGGCGTAGATTCACCTCGACGGTGTGGTAGGGAAAGATGCTTGGATGCTGCGGCAGGTAGCAGATGCCGTGACGCAGCATGGTACGCGGCGCCGCGCCGCCGATCTCGCGGCCGCGATAGCGAATGCTCCCCTTGCGCGGGCGCAGGAAGCCGAAGATGGTCTTGAGCAACGTCGATTTGCCGGTGCCGTTCGGTCCCAGCACGCACGCGATCTTGCCGGCCCAGGCCTTGACCGAGATGCCGTTGAGGATGAGGATATCCTCGACGTATCCCGCCACCAGCCCCTGCGCCTCGAGAACTGCCTCTGCCACCGCCGTCATGCCCCCGTGTACGCGTCGATCACGTCGATGCTGCGCAGAACGTCCTCGGGCGTGCCGTCGGCGATCCCGCGACCACGCGCCATCACCACCAGCCGTCCCACCAGACCGCCCACGGCGTCGAGGTTGTGATCGACAAGGATGATGGTGTAGCCGCGCCGGCTCAGCTCCTTGATGCGATCCACGATCTCTCCCAGCAGTTTGGGATGGACGCCGGCGAACGGCTCGTCCAACAGCAGCACGCGGGGCTCGAGCATCATCGCGCGCCCCAGCTCCAGCAGCTTCTGCTGGCCGCCCGAGAGCGCGCGTGCCTCGTTCTGCGCCAGAGCGCCCAGATGCAGGAACGCCAGTACCTCGGCGGCGCGCAGCTCGATGGCGCCGCGCCCCCGCGCACCCGTGCGGGTGAGGGCCGGCGCCAGCAGGTTCTCCAGCACGGTCATGCGCCGGAAGAGCCGTGGAATCTGGAAGGTCCTCCCCACGCCTTGGCCGGCAAAGACATGGGCGGCCTTGCCGTTCATGCGGGTGCCGTCGAGGCGGATCGTGCCGTTGTCGGGGGAGAGCGCACCGCTCAGAAGATTGATCAACGTGGTCTTGCCCGAGCCGTTCGGGCCGATCAGGCCGATGAGCTCGCCCGGCGCCACGCTCAGCGTTAGCCCGTCGACCGCGCGGATGCCGCCGAAGCGTTTGACCAGACCGCTTGCATCCACCAATGCGCCGCTAGCCAACGTGCTTCTCCCGTTCGGCGAGTGGAATCGCCGCCTCGGGCTCCGGCACGGCGGGCACCGAGCGCCGCAGCAGCCGGCCGGCGCCCGCCAGCGCCAGCGTCACCAAGCCCCTCTGCGCGAAGCGTTGCGTGAGCATGATGACCAACCCGAGAATCACGAAGCGCATCTGCCCGGTATCGCGCAGCAGCTCCGAGAGCACGTAAACGAAGACGGCGCCGATCACCGCGCCGGGAAGGCTCTCCACGCCGCCCACCACGGCCATCGCCACCACCAGCCCCATCTCGGGAATGGTGACCAGATTCGGGGTGAGGATGCCCACGAAGTGACCGTAGAATCCGCCCGCCAAACCTGCGATCGCGCTGGTGAGCGTGAAGACCAGGATCTTGTAGCGCGAGGTGTCGATGCCGCTGGCCTCGGCGGCATCCTCGTCTTCGCGCGTGGCGCGCAGAAAGATGCCGACGCGCGAGCGAAGCACCGCGTGCATGATGGCCAAGCTCGCCAGCAGGAGGCCGAAGCCCGTGTAGTAGTACGGGATGTCGGAGTTCCCGCCGAAGAGCGCCGGCACCGAGAGCCCTAGGCTGCCGCGCGTGAACTGGTACTCCGCGATCAAGAACAGCTGGAAGATCAGGGCGAACGCCAGCGTGAAGAGCGAGAGATAGGGTCCACGCAGGCGCAGGCAGAGCCAGCCGACCGCCGCCCCGACGATCGCCGCGGCGAGGATGCCGCAGAGGATGCCCAGCGGCGGCGGCACGTGCAGATTGGCCGCCAGCAGGCCCGACGTGTAGCCGCCGATCGCCGCGAAGGCCATATGCGCGAAGGAGAACTGCCCGGCATAGCCGGCCAAGAGCACCCAGCTCGCCGCGAGCAGCGCGTAGTACCAGGAGACAGAGACGACGTGCAGCCAGTAGCTGTCGAGCAGCGGCGGCAGCACGAGCGCCGCAAGGATCGGCGCAAGCCACCACGCCCGGGATCTGGCGCCTTGCCCCACGGGCCCTACTCCATCCGCAGGTGCTGCCGCCCGAAGAGACCGGTCGGCCGCAGCAGGAGAGTGAGGATCAGCAGCAGCGCACCGAAGGCGTTGCTGTAGGCCAGCGCGCGGTTGGGATCGGGATAGAAGCCGACGCCCAGCCCCTCGACGATGCCCAACAGGCCGA
>JAGWST010000536.1 GCA_028869325.1 bacterium
AGCACCACCCTGCTTCGCGAGCAGTCGATCTCCGTGGTCCTGGATCGGATGCTTGCCTTGACGCTCGACAGCTTCGGCTTTGCGGCCGGCGCCTTCTACTTGCGGGCCTCCCCAGACGAGCCGTTCTTGCGCATGGCGATCGCCGGTTACCCCCGCCCACAGGTCGAGGGGCTGCTCTACCGGCCGGTCGGACCCGGGGTCATGGAAGGCGTGCTCTCGCCCGAGTTTCGCGTGCGCGAGACGTTCTACTACGTCCCGGGCGAGCACAATCGGCTTGCCGAGACGCCGGTGGCGTTACGCCGGTTTCCGGAGCTGGCCGACCTCGCGCGCAGCGAGACGGGCGCCTGGCAAGAGCGCGACATCTTGGCGTTTCCGTTCTTCGACCGGCACGGCCGCATCGTCGGCGTGCTGACGCCCGACGATCCCATCGAGCGGCGTTTTCCCAGCGACGAGGTGATCCGTGCCATCGAGATGTTCGCCGCCCTGGCGAGCGTGGCGGTGGAGAACGCCCGGCTCTCGACGCAGCGCGAGCTCTCGGCGCGCCAGATGGCGGAGGTCTTGCGCGTCTCGGGAAGCTTGCTGGCGGAAGAGCGGTTGGACGATCTGCTCTCGGCCATCCTGCGCGCCGCCGCGCGCACCTTTGAGCTGCCGGCGGCGGAGATCGCGTTGCTGGACGACGAGCGCGGCGTCTTCGTGCGGCGCGCCGCCCTGGGCCGGACGCTCGGCGAGCCCATCGACGCCGAGGTCGACGCCACCATGGTCACCCGGCGGCTAGCGCCCGCGCATCGCCGCCCCGAGGGCTACTACGCCGGCTTCGGTCTGCTCACGTTCCCCTTCCCCGATGCCGCCGGGCGCATCATCGGCTTCCTGGCGCCCGATCTGCCGCAGGGCGTACGCCCGATCGCACCCGAGTCGGCGCGCCTGTTGCAGATCTTCGCCAACTTCGCCGGATTGGCGGTGGCGCGCGCCGCCGTGCGCGATCTGGAGGGGCGCCGGCTGCGCGAGCTCGAGGAGATCGCGCAGATGAAATCGGACTTCGTCTCGACGGTCAGCCACGAGCTGCGCACGCCGCTCACCAGCATCAAGGGATTCGTGAGCGTCTTGCTCCACCGGCGCGGCGCGATGAACGAAGAGCGCAAGATCGACGCCCTGGAGATCGTCGACGAAGAGGCCGACCGCCTGATCCGGCTCGTCGACGATCTGCTGGCGGCGGCGCGTCTGGAACGCGGAAAGCTGCGCTTCGATCCGCGCCCTACACCGGTGGTGGAGGTGATCGATCGTGCGGTGATGGGCGTGGCCATGGAGTACCCCGAGCGCCGCTTCATCGTGCGGCCGCCGGCCAATGGGCTCTGCGCGCAGACGGACCCCGATCACTGTCAACGCATCTTGACGAACCTGCTCACCAATGCGGCGAAGTATTCGGCGGAGGGTGAGATCGCCGTTGAGCTGGAGTCCACGGAGGAGCGCGTGTTGATCGACATCGTCGATCGTGGGCCGGGCATCGCGCCCGGCGATCGCGACCGTGTCTTCGAGCGCTTCGTGCGCCTGGAGGATCGCGTGCGCTCGCATCCCGGGACGGGCCTGGGACTCTACATCTCGCGCGAGCTGGCGACGGCCATCGGCGCCGAGCTCACGATCGAGGACGATCCCGCGGCGGGGTGCCGAATTCGCCTCTCGCTGCCGCGCGCATAGGTCATTGCAGCGCGAGATACTCGTTGAGCTCCCAGGGATGCACGGCGCGGCGGTAGCGCTCGTACTCGGCGGCCTTGGCCTCGTGGAAGGCGTGGTAGATGTGGTCGCCTAGCGCGCCGCGCACCACACCGTCGTGGTCCAGCTCCACCAGCGCCTCGCGCAACGAGTGCGGCAGCTCGCGAATGCCGCGCTCCGCGCGCAGCCGCTCGCTGAGCTCGTAGGTGCTCCCCGCCAGCGGCTGGCCGGGGAGCAGCTCGTTGCGAATGCCGTCCAGTCCGGCGGCCAGCACCACCGCCAGGGTCAGATAGGGATTGCACGAGCCGTCGGGGCTGCGCAGCTCGATGCGGGTCTGCTCGCCGCGCTGGGAAGGGATGCGGATCATGGAGTTTGCGCTGCGCTCGCTCCAGACGGTCAGCACCGGCGCGTCCCAGAACGGCACCAGGCGTTTGTACGAGTTGACGGTGGGATTGGCCACGGCCGTGATGGCGGGCGCGTGCGCCAGCAGGCCGCCGATGAAGTAGAGCGCCGTCGGCGAGAGCCCGCGGTCGCCGCCCTCGTCCGCGAAGGCGTTGCGCTCGCCCTCGCGCAGCATGAACTCGATGTGCAGGGCGTTCCCCGCGCCGTCGCCCAGCGGCTTGGGCATGAACGTCGCGTGCAGATCGCGCTCGAGCGCGATGTGCTTGACGACGTTGCGCAGCGTGACCACGTTGTCGGCGGTGGTTAGGACATCGGCGCTCTTGAAGTCGATCTCGTGCTGCCCCGGGCCGTGCTCGTGGTGCGCCGAGGCGACGTGGAATCCCATCGCCTCCAGCGTGGCGACCATGTGGCGGCGCGCGTGCTCGCCGACATCGGAGGGCGAAAAATCGAAGTAGGATCCACGCTCGTTGCCGTCGAGCAGCGGACGGCCGTCCTCATCGCGTTGGAAGAGGTAGAACTCCGCCTCTACCCAGGTGGAGAGGGTGAAGCCCATCTCGCGCGCATCGGAGATGGCGCGCTTGAGCGTGGTCCGCGGGCAACCCTCGAAGGACTCGCCGTCGGCCTGGACGATGTCGCAGATCAGGCGCCCCTCGGTCTCGCCGTCCAGCGTCCAGGGGTAGACGGCGAAGGTCGAGAGGTCAGGCTTGAGCATCATGTCGACCTCCTCCGAGCGGACGAAGCCGGCGATGCTGCCGCCGTCGAAGGTGACCTTGCCGTCGAGCGCGCGGTCGAGCTCGGAGACGGGGATCACCACGTTCTTCGTGCTGCCGAAGATGTCGACGAACTGCATGCGCAGGAAGCGGACGTTGCTCTCCTTGACCAGACGCGCGAGATCTCGTTTGTTCACAGCTCTTCCTACTGACGTTGCTAGCTGGGGGTGTGTGCTGGGCTCAGCAGTGCGTCGATGGCCAGCGCGGCGCGCAGGGCCAGCTGATCGTGGGCGCTGTCGAGATCGCGATTGCAGATCTCCGCGATCTGACGCAGGCGATAGAAGACGGTGTGGCGGTGGACGTTGAGCCGCTCGGATGCCGTCTTCACGTTTTGACGGACGGAGAAGTAGAGAGCCAGCGTGCGCAGGAGCTCCGTGTGGTTCTTCTCGTCATAGGCGCGCAGCGGCTCCAGCGTGCGCTGGGCAAAGGCTTGCAGCTCGTCGCGCGTGGCGCCACGATGGAGCAGCGGGTAGAGGCCCAAGTCCTCCCACGCCCCGACGCGCCCGCCGCCGAAGAGGCGACGCACGATCACCAGCGCCTCGCGTGCCTCGTCGACGCTGCGCGCGGTATCCAGGATATCGGCGGCGCGCGAGCCCACGCCGCCCACGAGGATCACGTCGAGCTTGGCCTTGACGGCGTGCTTGGGCAGCATCGACGCGGCCAGCGCCACGTTCTGCGCGTCCACCGGCAACGGCGCCGGAATCAGGAAGACGAAGCCCGCGGCGCGGTCGATGGTCACCGTCTCGCCGCTCTGATGGTGCAGATGGGCCAGACAAAGCTTGCGCACGTCGGAGAGCTGCCGCGCCGCCGCGCCCTCGTCCATGCCCTCGGCCTCCACGGCGACCGCCACGTACGAAGAAGCGATGGTGACGCCGCGCGCCGCGGCGTCGTCGCGGGCGGCGCCGGCGTCGTCGTAGCTGCCGCTCAACAGGCGCTCCCAGAAGGAGCGGCGGCGTCCTTTGGCGCCACCCGCCTCGCGCACCAGATCGACCGCGATGGCGGAGGCGGTGAGGCGCAGCAGCGGCGCGAGCTCGCCGGAGGCGCCGTCGAGGCCGAGACAGACCAGCCAGCCCAGGTCGGAGTCGCCGGCGCGCATGGGGTAGGCCAGCACGTGGCCGCCGTCGGGCAGCTGGGCACGGGCGAAGCCCTCGTCATCGCGGGAAGCCTGGCGGATCAAGTCACGCGCCGAAGGCGGGACGCTGCGCTCGCCGGCGCCAGCCAGCGCCAAATGATGCCACTCGGCGTCCTCGACCAGCACCGCCCCGCGGCAGCGCCCCGCCAGGTGGGAGGCGTACGCCTTCGGGCCACCGCCGGCGGCCGAGATGCGCGCAAGACTCTCGGCGAACGCGAGCAACTCGTCGGTCGTCATCCAACCTACTTCAGACGCGGCGGCAAGGCGTTCCTTCGGCCAAACGTCGAAGCCCCCGTCCATGCACACCGCGCTCTCCGTCCACTACTTCTGGGCCTACATCGTCATCCTTGCGGTGATCTGGGCCATCTGGCAGCCGCTCGGGCGGCGCGTGGCCCTCTGGGCCCTGGTGGTCCAGCTGGTGCTGGGCATCTGGGTCTTTGCCAGCGGCGCCCGCCACGTCAATCCCTGGCATCCCGCGCTCTGGCTGGCCGCGGCGCTGTTGATTCAGGCCGGGACGATCATGGCCAAGCGCAATAGCGGCCCGGTCCCCACGCTGCTGATCGCCTTGGGCGCGGCCTGCGCCGTGCTGACCTTCCACCTGGGCCAGGCCGGCGTCACCGCGATGTAGTCTGCCGTCTCCAGGACACGAGCTACGACCCTCCGCCCATCAGCTTGGGGAAGATCAGCTGGAGCGTCGAGAAGACGGTCAGCAGGCCGACGATCACCACCGTGCCCCAGGCGATGAGATTGAAGACGTAGCCGTTGACGTACTGGCCCATCAGCTTGCGGTTGTTGATCAGCAGCAGCATCAGAATGAGGATTACCGGCAGCAGGGCGCCGTTGAGAACCTGCGAGTAGAAGATGATCTGCAACAGCGGAGCGCCAGGCATCAACACCAGGCCGCCGCCGACCACGATTAGGCCGAGGTAGAGCGAGTAGAAGATCGGTGCCTCGCGGAAACGCCGCTCGACGCCGGACTCGAAGCCGAATGCCTCGCACACGTAGTAGGCGGTGGAGAGCGGCAGGATCGAGGCGGTGAAGAGCGCCGCGTTGAGCAGGCCGATCGCGAAGAGCAGCGAGGCGTACTTTCCCGCTAGCGGCGCCAACGCCGCGGCAGCGTCGCCGGCGTCGTTGATGGTGAGCTGATGGCCCGGTGCCGCATGGCTGTTGAAGACGAAGATGCTGGCCGCGCAGGCGACGATGATGAAGAAGGCGACGACGTCGGTGAAGATCGCGCCGGTGACGACGTCGATACGCGAGTAGGGGTAGTCTTTGATCTTGACCCCCTTCTCCACCACGGCCGATTGGATGAAGAACTGCATCCAGGGTGAGATGGTGGTGCCGATCACGCCGATGGCCATCAGCAGGTAGGCGCTGCCGCCGCTGAAGTGGGGGGCAAACATGGCACGGCCGACGTCGCCCCAGTGCGGATGGACCAAGATACCACTGACGATGTACGCCAGGTAGACGCTGCAGAAGAGCAGGAAGACCTTCTCGACGATGCGGTACGTGCCGCGCGTGACGACGAAGAAGACGAAGGCCCCGCCGACGACCACCATCCAGTACTTGTTGAAGATCGCCGCGTAATTGTGCAAGATCGGTGCCGTCGAGGCGATGCCGGCGAACTCCGCGGCCGTGTTCCCCAGATCGCAGAGCACGAAAGTCACCAGCACCCAGAAGGTCACCTTGACGCCGAAGTTCTCGCGGATGAGGTCGGCCAAGCCCTTGCCGGTGACGGCGCCCATGCGTGCGCACATCTCCTGCACCACCACCAGCGCCACGGTGACGGGGATGAGCATCCAGAGCAGCTCGTAGCCGAACTGCGCTCCGGCCAGCGAGTAGGTGGTGATGCCGCCGACGTCGTTGTCGGCATTGGCGGTGATCAGGCCCGGTCCCACCACGGAGAGGAACATCAGGATCGTGCGCCAGGTGGTCGGGCGCCTGGCCGTACGCCCCTGGGCGGTGCCGCTGCGGACAACGTCGATCGAGTCGGGCGGATTCATGCGGACTCCGGTCTCTACGAAGCAGCCTGGATGTCGTTCGTGGCTCGGTGGTGACGCGCCGTGAAGCGCGGCAGCCGTTTGCGCATCTTCTCCGGCAAGATCGCGTCGATAGCGTCGTCGACGGTGATGATGCCGACCATGATGCCCTCGTCGTCCACCACGGGAACGGCCAGCAGATCGTAGCGCGCGATCGTGCGGGCAACATCGTCCGCGTTCTGCTCGGGATGGACGGTCACGACGTCGGTCTCCATGATCGATTCGATCGTCGCCTCCGGCGAGGCGAGGATCAGCTGGCGCA
>JAGWST010000537.1 GCA_028869325.1 bacterium
CCGCCGCGCGGGCCGGCGCGTTGCTCGAGCGCCAGCGCACGCGCATCGTCGACGCATTGACGGCGATCGCCGACGACGGGCGGCAGTTTCTGGTTCAGCTCGCCTGCATCACGGCCTTGGAGAGCCTGGGCGACCGGCGCGCCCTGCCCGTCTTGGAACGGCTGGCCGATGGCGACGATCCGCGCGTGCGGCGTCACGCCGCCGAGGCGGCGATCCACGTCCGCGAGGCCGCCGCGGTGCCGGCCGAGCTGGTCCATCTGCGCGACGACCTCGATCGAGTGAAGGAGGAGAACCGTAGACTTCGCGAGCGAATCGAAGAGCTGGCAAACCGCTAGCTCGGCGCGCATCCGCCGCCGGCGGCGGCTGTGGCGCTATCTCCCCTTCGTCGCCTTCTGCGTGGGCGCCGTGCTGGCGATGCTGCTCGCCGCCGGCCTGTTGGCGCATCTGGTCTCCTCGTTCCTCCGCCGCTCCGCGCCGGCGCCGATCGTCGCCCCCGCCCCCGCGAACGTCTTCCACCTGAACCCTTACGCGATCGAGGGCGCGCAAGGCGATCCGCGCTGGTCGCGGGAGGCGCTTGCGCACGCGCACGATCTCATCGCGCCGTTGGCCAACGCCGGCGGCATGCCCGCGAAGAGCGGTCTGATCCTGCTGGCAGCCGATGGGCAGGTGCTCTACGCGCGTAACGCCGCCGCGCCGCTGGTGCCCGCATCGACCATGAAGCTGCTCGCCGGCAGCGCCGCCTACTTCGGGCTCGGGGCCGGCTACCGGTTTCACACGAAGCTGGTCGCGACGTCGCCGCCCGATGCTCGCGGCGTCGTCCACGGCGACCTGCACCTGGTGGGCAGCGGCGATCCGCTGCTGACGGCGGACGACTTGAACACCGCCGCCGCGCAGCTGCGGCGGCGGGGCGTCCACCGTATCGACGGCGATCTCGTCGTCGACGCCACGGCCTTCGCCGGAGCCGAGCAGAACCCAACCTGGCTGCCGAGCGATCTCGAGTACGATTACGCGGCGGGTGCCAGCGCCGTCTCGCTGGATCAGGGCCTGGTGCAGATCGACGTCACGCCGACCTCGCCGGGGGAGCCGGCGAAGGTGGCGATGACGCCGCAGAACGACGCCGTGCGCATCAGCGGCCAGGCCACCACCACCTCCTCGACGATGTCGCTCTCCATCGAACGCAGCGCCGACGGCCGCGGTCTGGTGATCTCAGGCGGCATTCCGGCTGGGCCCAAGCAGAGCTTCTGGCGAACCGTCGTCGGCGAGCCCGACTTCGTGGGCGACGTCTTCGCGCGCGTGCTGCGCGCCGGCGGCATCGCCGTGGAAGGCGTACGCCTCGCCGCGACGCCGACCGCCGGCGGTACGGTCCTCTGGGATCACGCCTCGCAGCGGCTGGGGGAGCTGGTACGCGGCATGTTCTTCGAATCCAACAACCACACGGCGGAGCAGCTGCTGCGCGTCGTCGGCCGCGACGGGGGCGTTCCGGGCACGGTGGAGTCGGGGCGCGAGGCGGAGCGGCGCCTCTTCGCGGCGGCAGGCGTGCAACTGGGCGAGGCGCAGGTCGTCGACGGCAGCGGCCTCTCGCCGCGGGATCGTATCGGCGCCGCCACGTTGGCGCGTCTCTTACGGCTCGATCTCTCCGCGCGCGGCGGCGCGGCGTTCGTCAAGACCCTCCCGCGCGCCGGTATGGAGGGGACGGTGCGGCTTCGCACGCTCGACCAAGCGCGGGGGATGGTGCGCGCCAAGGACGGGTACGAGGATGGTGCCAGCAGCCTTGCCGGCTATGTGCAGACGCGCCACCATGGCACCGTCTGCTTTGCCTTCATCGCCGACGATTGGGACTCGCTCGATCGCGTCTGGCAACTGGAGGACGAGATACTCGATCGCGTGAGCACGCTGTGAGCGAGAGACAGAGCGCACTTTGACGGACACCATCTATCCCTTCCTGTTGGAGCCAAGGTTGGCGGCTGCGATCTGGGGCGGCGACGCGCTGGTGCGCCGCTTCCATAAGCCGGGATCGCCGGAGGCGACGTTGGGCGAGGCGTGGGAGTGCTGGGATGCGAACCGCGTGGTCAATGGGCCGCTGGCCGGCAAGAGCATCGCGCAGCTGCGCGCCGAGCTTGGGTCACGGCTGATGGGGACGCTTGACCCGGCGGAGATCTTTCCGTTGCTGACCAAGATCATCGACGCGCGCCTGAGCCTCTCGGTGCAGGTGCACCCGGACGACGCCTACGCTCAGCGCGTGGAGCGCCGGCAGAACGGCAAGACGGAGTGCTGGTACATCCTGGAGGCGCACGGCGATGCCGCGCTCTATCTTGGCTGGACGCGCGACACCGATCGCGCCGAATATGAGCGGCGCGTCGCCGATGGGAGCTTGGGTGAGCTCCTGCGCCGTGTACCGGTGGAGGCTGGAGAGACGTTCTACCTCCCCGCCGGAACGCTGCATGCGATCGGCGGCGGCATCGTGCTCTTCGAGACGCAGCAGGCGAGCGACCTGACCTACCGCATCTTCGATTGGAATCGCGCCGGGGCCGACGGCAGGCCGCGCGAGCTGCACGTGCGCAAGGCCGGCGACGTGCTCGACTACCGCGCGGCGCGCTTCGCCCAGATGGTGCCGTTGGCGTACGAGTTGGATGACGCGCAGCGTACGGCGCTGACCTCCGATCCGCGCTTCTGGGTGGAGCGCATCGAGGTGGATCGTGCCGGCGGCGAGATCGCGCTCGAGGGGATGCCGATGACCGCCACAGCCTTGGGCGAGCCGCTGCGGATCGGCTACGACGGCGGAGGGGTTGCGCTCGAGCCGTTCCAGAGCGTCCTCGTGCCGGCTGCGCTGGGCCGCATTCGTGTCGCGGCAGTCGCCTCCGCGGAGGCTGGGCTGTTAGCGGCCGCGCCGCCCGCGGACGATGACGCGCTCCACCGGCGGTTCGCCTCGGCGGGCGTCTCAGCTGAGCGCAGCGGGGCCTTCTTGGCGCAGTTCGCCACGGCGAGAGGGCCCCAGCGAGCGGCGGTAAAGCCCTTCGCCCCGTGAGTGATCTCAACGTAAGCCGGGCGCTATCGCCCCAGATCATCGAGCGACTGCTCGCCGTCGCGCTGGAACGCGGCGGCGAGTACGCCGAGGTCTTCTTCGAGCAGCGGCTCTCGCATCAGCTGCGCCTGCAAGAGGGACGCATCCACGAGGCCGGCGTGCAGCTGGAGCTGGGCGTGGGCGTGCGCGTTCGCGTCGCCGATCAGCAGGGCTACGGCTATAGTGACGACCTCGCGGAGGAGTCGCTCGAGCGCGCCGCGCGCGTGGCGGCAAAGATCGCGCGCGAGGGCTCCGGCGCATGCCCCGCCACCATGCGCGAGCGCCCGGTCGAGAGCGTGTACATCGACGGTCTGTGGAGCGACCGCGTGGCCATGGAGCAGCGGGTAGACCTGCTGCTGCGAGCGGACGCCGCCGCGCGTCGCTACGACGCGCGGGTGCGCGCGGTGAACGCCAGCCTGCACGATGAGGTGCAGCACGTGCTCATCGCCTCCAGCGAGGGGTTGCTGGTGCGCGACCGCCGTCCGCTGGTCTCGTTGGCCGTGCAGGTGGTGGCGGAGCGCGACGGCGCGCGCACCAACGGCTACTACGGCGATGGCGGCCGTCGCGGCTTTGAGTTCTACCGGAGCATCACGCCGGAGTCGATCGCCGGCGAGGCTGCGCGCATCGCGGTGGTCAACTTGGAGGCCGTCGATGCGCCGGCCGGCGAGATGCCTGTCGTGGTCGGCCCGGGCGGCGGCGGCGTGTTGCTCCACGAGGCGGTGGGCCACGGTCTGGAGTCGGACTTCAACCGTCAGGGCGTCTCCTTCTACAGCGGGCGCATCGGCGAGCGCGTGGCCAGCGAGATGGTGACCATCTACGACGACGGCAACCTTCCCGGCGAGCGCGGAAGCATCGCCGTCGACGACGAAGGAACGCCGGGTCAGCACAAGGTGCTGGTGGAGCGGGGCATCCTGCGCGGTTACATGCAGGACACGCTCAACGCGGC
>JAGWST010000538.1 GCA_028869325.1 bacterium
GCGGCGCATCTGCAAGCCGGGAAACCGGGTTCTGATCCTTGGTTGTGGCGGAAAGAGCGGGATGCTGTGCGCGGCCCAGGCCCGGGCCGCCGTCGGCGCGCAGGGCAGGGTCTACGGTTTGGAGCCGCGGGCGGGCGACGCGACGGCGTTGCTGTTGAGCGAAGGCTATCTGGACGCGTTGATCGAGGCCGACGCGTGCGACGCACTGGCCGCGCTGCGTGCCGTGACCGCGTGCGCCGGAGGGGAGGTTGACGTCGTTTTCAACTGTACAAACGTGCCGGGGACCGAGCTCTCAGCCATCTTGCCGTGCCGCGAGCGCGGGACGGTCTACTTCTTCAACATGGCGACGTCGTTCGCGGCCGCGGCGTTGGGGGCCGAGGGTGCCGGCAAGGACGTGGACCTGTTGATCGGCAACGGCTACGCCGCCGGCCACGCGCGGATCGCGTTCGATACCGTCCGTGAGCGCCCCGCCATCGAGCGTTTCTTCCGGCGCCGCTTTGCCGCGCCTGCGCAGCCCGTACTGCTGCACGCGGGCGTTCAGCAGCACCATCCGGTACACTCCTAGAGGCTAGCATGTCCACCATCGATCTCACACGTGACCACGCGACGACCACGAGCAGGGGCGTCAAGCCGCCGGCTCCGCCTGAGGCGTTCGAACACACCAAGCTGCGCCAGGGTGAGTTCTGGCGCGCGATACCGAAGTACGGGGACGTCGACGAGCAGACGTTTCTCGATCACGTGTGGCAGTACCGCAACTCCGTGAAGACGCCCGACGAGCTGATGGGGACCGTGCGTGATCTTGCGCCGAAGGCCTTCATCGAGGACGCGCGGGCGGGCTTCCATCGCGCGCCGATGAACGTGCGCGTCTCGCCGTACATGATGGCGTTGATCGACTGGAGCAATCCGTACGACGATCCGATCCGCACCCAGTTCATCCCGCTTGCCTCGCGCCTGCTGCCGGATCACCCGAAGCTGGCGCTCGACTCGCTGCACGAGCTGGAGGATGCGCCTGTACCAGGCTTGACGCACCGCTACGAGGACAAGGCGCTCTTCCTCCCGCTCAACACGTGCCCCGTCTACTGCCGCTTCTGCACGCGGGCCTACGCCATCGGCGGCGACACCGAGACGGTCGAGAAGGCCGAGCTAGCCACCGATCCCAAGCGCTGGCAGGACGCCTTCGACTATATCGCCTCGCGCCCGGAGCTCGAGGATATCGTGATCTCCGGCGGTGACACCTACCAGCTGCCCGCCCGCAGTCTGCAACGCATCGGCGATGCCCTGCTGGATATCCCGCACGTGCGCCGTCTGCGCTACGCCACCAAGGGCCCCGCCGTGATGCCCAGCAAGATCATCAGCGATCAGCCCTGGCTCGACGCCTTGACCAACGTGGTGCAGCGCGGGCGCGCGCTGGGCAAGGACGTCGTCCTGCACACGCACTTCAACAACCCCAACGAGATCACGTGGATTACGGAACGCGCGATGCGCATGCTCTTCGAGCGGGGCATCTTCGTGCGCAACCAGACGGTGCTCATCCGCGGCGTGAACGACGATCCGCGGACGATGCGCCTGCTGGTCAAGCGCCTGGGCTACCTGAACGTGCACCCGTACTACGTCTACATGCACGATATGACCAAGGGCGTCGAGGATCTGCGCACGACGGTTCAGGCAGCCATCGACATCGAGAAGTTCGTGCGCGGCTCGACGGCGGGCTTCAACACGCCGGCCTTCGTCTGCGATGCCCCGGGTGGCGGTGGCAAGCGCGACGTGCACAGCTTCGACCACTACGACCGTGAGAACGGGATCGCCGTCTACAGCGCTCCCAGCGTCAAGCCGGACCAGTGGTTCCTCTACTTCGACCCGATCGACCGGCTCTCGAAGATGGCGCAGGCGCGCTGGGGCGACGCGAGGGAGCAGGAGCGCATGATCGCCGCTGCTCTCGCCGCCGCCGGAGCGTAAAGACGGCCGCGCCAGACCTTTACGTGGGCTTTACAGGCGAGCCCCTCTTTCGCCCGGGGGGAAGGAGGGTCGAGGTTCGAAATCATCCGCTGTATGCCGCGCATCGTGGTAGCCGACGACGATCCCGATATCTTGACGCTCATTCGGGCGACGCTCAAGTCGCTGAAGGTGGATGTCGTGACCTGCGGCGATGCGGAGGAGGCGTTGATCGAGATCGGACGCCTGGCGCCGGACCTCATCATCTCCGATTTCATGCTGCCGGGGATCTCGGGCATCGAGTTCGTGAAAGAGGTTCGCGACCGGGAGAACACCGCCGACACGCCGATCCTCATGGTCACCGGCCATACCAACTACGCGATGGAGGGGCGCGCGATCGCCGCCGGCGCGAATCGCTTTCTCTACAAGCCGTTCTCGCCCTCTCAGCTTCGTATTGCGGTGCAGCAGCTCCTGATCCCCTAAGCCATGCAAGGGTGGGAATTCCCCCCATTCCCACCCCTTGCATGTTTCGAGTGCTTCACCACCCCGACGAGGCACGATCTTTCGATCACCGGCGTCGGGGCCTTCCTCGGTGCCGCGCTCTCCATCATGGTACACTTGGCCTAACGAGCAGGCATCCGTGAAAGTACGTAACTTTCCCGACGGCCCTGACTCGGGGGTGGCGGGCGACCTGCTGGAGCGCGCGCGGCATGGCCGGCGAGGCGCCATCGTCGTCGTCGGTTTGGCGAAAGACGTCGGCAAGACCGTCACCGCCGCGGCGCTGCTACGCACCGCGCAGCATGCGGGAGCGCATGTCGCGCTCACCTCCATTGGGCGCGACGGCGAGAGCATCGACGCCGCGACCTCGGAGGCGAAGCCGCCTCTCGTCCTACCGGCAGGCACGGTCGTCGCCACAGCGGTTGCGCTCCTGCCCCGATCGCCCGCGCTGGAGGTTCTGGAGATAACCGAGCAGCACGCGGCGCTGGGCCGGATCGCCATCGTGCGTCTGCATATGCAGGCCGCGCTGGAGGTCGCCGGGGCGAACACCGGCTCGGCGATGCGCGATCTCGTCGATCGCATGCGCCGGTATGCCGATCTGGTTATCGTCGACGGCGCCGTCGACCGTCTCGCGGCGACGGCAGGGGGAGGCGATGCGGTTGTCGTCGCCACGGGCGCGAACGCCGCGGCCACGCTGCAGGGCGTCGTCGCGCGCACGCGCGCGCTCGTCCGACGGCTCTCTCTGCCCGGCGCACCACCGGCGGATGCGATCGAGGTCGACGGGGCGTTGACGCCGGAGAGGGCCGCCGGCCTCTTGCAGCGCGCCGATCTCGAGCGCGGCATCGTCGTGCCCGACCCCTTCAGCGTTCAACTGCCAAGCGCGAGCTTCGAGAGTCTGCGCGCGCGGGCGGCGCTCTGGTGCCGGCACCCGCTCTATGTCGTCGGCGTTACGGTCTGCCCCTCCGGTCGCCGGCACGATCTCGAACCGGTCGAGCTGCTGCGTGCCGTGGCCGGCGCCACGTGCCTTGCGGCCTACGACATCTACCGCAATGCGATGGCGGTGGCATGAGAGCCGTCTCGGAGCTGACCGATGCCGGGAGCGCGGAGGCGATCGGGGCCGCGTGGCTCGAGCGCGCGCTGGAGCCGGCCTCATCGTTCGGCCGGCGCGCGCGCGATGGGTGCAGGCCCTTTCTCCCCGGCCAGGAGCGCGACGCGAGCACTGCGATCGAGCGTGTCTTGGCTGCCGCCGCGCGCTGCGATGGCGTGCAGGCACAGGGGTTGCGGGCGAGCCTGCGCGCAATCCCCGATCCCAGCGCGACGTTGGCGCGCCTCGCGACAGGCGAAGTCCTGGACGACGTTGAGATCTACGAGCTGGCGCGCTATCTCGACGCGCTGCGCGCGTTTGGCGAGCGGGCCGCCGAACATCTGCCCGCAGAGCTCCTCCCGGAGTCTTTTGCGGAGTTGCATGCCGCGCTCGCTGGTGGGCGTCGCGGCGGCGGCTTCTATCTCGACGACGGCTATGCCCAAGGGCTGGGGGCGGCGCGCGCCGCGGCGGAGGCGGCGGACTCCGCATACGCCTGCGAGCGGGA
>JAGWST010000539.1 GCA_028869325.1 bacterium
CTTGGCGATGACCGGCGCCGCCAAGTGATAGGCGACGGTATCGTTGACCAGCGCCTGGCCGCCGACGCTGACCAGGGTGGAGCCGTTGGCCTGCACCGACGTCTGCACGTTCAGATAGCCGGAGAGCTGGTCGATGAGATGGTCGCGCTGATCCAGCAGCTGATTCGGATTGTCGCCGACGGCCGTCGAGGCGCGGATCTGCCCATTCAGGGTGGCGATCTGATCGAGCATGCTGTTCACTTGCGTGACGATGCCGCTCGCCTGGCCCTGGAGTTGCGTCTCCTGCGCCAGGGTCGACGCCGCCGCGTTGTTGAGCGCGCCGCTCAACGTCTGAGCGGCACTGAGCACGCCGGAGCGCTGGGCGATCGCCGCCGGCTGCGAGGCCAGCTGTTGGAGCGAGGAGATGAAGCCCGCCAGAGCCGCGTTGATGCCCGCTCCCCCCGGCTCGCTGAAGTTCGCCTGGGTGGCGTTGAGGACGCTCTGCTCGGCGTTGAAGTAGCCGGCGATGGAGCTCGAGTTGCGGTACAGCGTGTCGTAGGAGTCCTGGTGCACGCGTTGGATCGACTGGATCGAGACGCCTTCGCCGAGCATCCCAGGGCCGAAGTGCATGGGCATCCCCGGTTGTGCGATCGGCGTCGCCTCCACCAAATTCACCATCTGCTGCGAGGCGCCCGGAGTATTCGCGTTGGCGAGATCCTGCGAGGCGACGTTCGCCGCCGTCTGATCGGCTTCGAGCGCGTTACCCAGAAGACTGATGCCAAAAAAGCTCATTCCACTCGCTCCCCACTCATCTCGCTATGCTTCGCTCGTGGGGACCTCCATCTCTCGATCCGAGGTCCAACTCGGGGCACAATGACGCAAGAGGTCATGGCTCGTGCCTCATGCCTTGCTGCTGACCAGGAAGGAGCCGCCGGCTCCTCGCCCGCGACGCCGTTGATAAGTGCCAAGCTGACGATCGCGCGCCGATTGCGCGAGCTGCGCGATGCGCACCAAGCGGCGCATGCCTTGAGCGATCAGGGCTTTGTTGTTGCCGTTGCTGATCGCCAGCCCCGCCGCCCCGACGGCCAACTGTGAGACGCGCTGCTGCAGACGCGGACGCAGGGCGCGCGGAGCGTAGCGGATCACCTGCTGGAGGGGGCGTTTGCCGAAGCCGCGCTGCTGCATCGCGCGGCGCCGCCCTACCGCGCTCTGGTGCACGATACGCGCCTCCTCGAGGCTACGCCGGGCGGACTCGATCAGCTCGAGATCGTTGGCGATCAGCGCCTCGGTGAGCGCACGAGCATGCTCCGCGAGCCGATCCATCGCTTCGCACTCCGCCTCGAGCGCCCGGGCGAAGATCTCCCACGAATCAACCCCACTCACGTCGCTGCGTGCCCCACTCACGTCGCTGCGCTCCGTTCGTGGGGCATTCCCCACGAGCTACGCTGCGCTGCGCTCGTAGCGACCCCAATGCTTGAAAAGCTCCGGGGCGCTCGCCCCGGATTGCAAGCCTGATCTGGGCTTGAGGTTAGATCATGGAGTCGACGGCAAGGCGGCCGAGAATCTTCTCGACGATCTCGTCCGTGGGCACGAAGTACTTGCCTTCGCGGACGCGACGGCGCAGCTCCCGCACACGATCCTCGCGCACGTCGGGCAGACGGTCGTATGCCTTGCGTATCGCCATGAGCGCGGCCCCGTCGAAGGAGATCTCCGCCGCGTCCATCACGACGGCCCCGCCCCGCACGTTGCCAAGACCGCTGGTCCGGTAGACCGCGATCACGCTCTGCAGCTCTGTTGCGCTGATCCTCATCGGTGCGTCGCCCTTCTCGGGAACCGCCTCTCCATACCTCTGGGTATCGGCCGCAGGCCGACCCCACCCGCGCCAGGGTATTCCTTGTCTTTGCCACTAGAATTCTCCCTCCACGCGGCGGGACTTGGCCTCCGCGGGCGCATCCGCGAGGACCGTCTGGCGCAGCTGCTGCTCGAGGATGCGCGCCACCCCGAGGCTGCCGCTGTTGGCGATCTGCGTCGCCCGCTGCTGGTCCAGCATCTCGGAGAAGGTCTGCTCCGAGGCCGACTCCTGCCCAAAGATGCCGGTGGTCGGGGCGGTCTTGCGCATCTCCTGCAGCAGCATGCCGACGAAGACGCCCTCGAACTTGGTGGCCGCATCGTGGAGCCGGGCCAGAGCCTGCTGCTGCTCGGGCGTCAGTTGCTTGCCTTGCTGGGCGACGTTCTTGATGTCCATCAGATGATCTCGATATCGGCCTGAAGGGCGCCCGACGCGTGGAGCGCCTGGAGGATGGCAATCAAATCGCGCGGCGAGACGCCCAGCGTGTTGAGCGCACGCACGACGCGTGCCAGCGTCGGCTCGCCCTGGAAGTAGACCAGCTTGTTCTTCTGCTCGTTGACGGAGATCCGGGTGTTGGTCTGCGTCTGACCCGGCGCCGTGGTGAACGGTCCGGAGGGTACCGCCGTGTTGGTCGTGGTGATCGTGATGGAGAGGTTTCCGTGCGCGATCGCCACCGGGGCGAGCGTGATGTCGCCGCCCATCACTACCGTTCCGGTCCGCTCGTTGAGAACCACCTTCGCGATCTCGCCGGCGTGGATATCGATATCGCCGGCCTGGGCGAGAAAGTCGACTTCGTCGCTGCGGTAGCTGAGCGGAAGCTGCACGCGCACGGTGCCCTCGTCGTCCGCATGGGCGGTGCTGGCGCCGAAGCGTTGATTGAGGGCACGCGCGAGGTTCGCCGCCGTGTTGAAGTCCGGCTGGAGCAGCACGTAGTTGAAGGAGCCGTTGTCTTGTTGCAGCGGCGTGGTCACCGTGCGCGCGATCAATCCACCGCCGGGGACGCGCCCTGCGGACGGATGGTTCTCCGTCACGGAGTTGGCGCCGGCAGAGGCGTTGGAGGCGGTGTAGCCACCGATCGAGACGGCCCCCTGCGCCGTCGCGTAGACCTGATTGTCGGCGCCGCGCAGCGAGGTGAGTATCAGCGTGCCGCCTTGCAGCGAGGTCGCGTCGCCGAGCGTGCTCACGGTGACGTCGACCGTATCGCCGGAGTGCGCGAACGGGGGGAGCGAGGCCGTGACGACCACCGCCGCGACGTTGCGCGTGCGCACGTCTTGCGAGCTGGTCGAGAGCCCGAAGCTCTGCAAGAGATTCTGGATCGTCTTGCTCGTGAAGACGACGGAGGTGGAGTCGCCCGTTCCGGCGAGGCCCGTGACCAAGCCGTAGCCCACCAGCTGATTGGTGGCCACGCCCTGCACCTTGGCGACGTCCTTGATGCGCACCGACTGGGCACGGGCAGGCAGAGCAACGCACGCCGCCAGCGCAACGGCTGTCAGCGCCGCCGCCATTCGCACCAAGATCGAGCGCATCCCCTGCATCGTCCTCATCATTCGTCTCTAGAACAGAAAGTAGAGCAGCTTCCCGATGAGGCCGCGGTGCGGCTCCTGGAACTGCCCCTCGAACTTGGCATCGGCATCGGCCACCTTGCTGCTGGCCACGGAGTTGGTGCTGTCGATGTCCTCCGGACGCACCACGCCGGTGATCTCCAGCATCTGCGGCGTGCCGTTGACGATCACGCCTTGGTGGCCCTTGATCTGCAGGTTGCCGCTGGGCAGCACGTCAACGATCGTCGCCTCCATCACGGCGTTGAGCGACTGCTGGCCGACGCGGCTCAAGGTGGTGTCGGCACCGGTCGCGCCGCTGGTCCCAGTCGCGAAGCGCAGCGGGCCCAAGGCGAGATTGCCGATACCCGACCCCAGGTTCAAGCTATAGTCC
>JAGWST010000046.1 GCA_028869325.1 bacterium
GATGTCGAAGCTCCAGGCCGTGGAGATGCTGCAGCGCGTGACCGACAAGGCGCTGCAGATTCACGGCGGCCTGGGATACTGGCAGCCCAACCCGATCGAGCGCGTCTATCGCGACGCGCGCGCTCAACGCTTCGAAGAGGGGACGAATGAGATTCAGAAGACCGTCATCTCACGCGAGGTCCTACGCAGTCTTGAAGAAAAGGGCGCAGCGGAGTGAGTAGCAGATTCGACGGCAAGATCGCGCTGATCACGGGCAGCTCGCGCGGCATCGGCAAGGCGCTTGCGCTTACCCTGGCACGCCAGGGGGCTACGCTCGTCATCAACTACAAGAAAAACGAAGAGGCCGCACGGCAGACCGTCGCGGAGATCGAGGCGCTCGGCGCCGGCGCATCCTCGGTTCAGGCCGACATCGAGGAGCCCGCGCAGATCGACCGCCTCTTCGAGCAGGTTCTGCATCGGCACGGCCGGTTGGACATCTTCGTCTCCAATGCCGCGGCCAGCTCGTTCAAGAGCATCCTCGATCTCAAACCCCACAATCTCGACCGCTCCTTCAACCTCAACGTGCGCGCCTTCGTGCTGGGCGCGCAGCGCGCCGTGGCCTTGATGCGCGACGGCGGGCGCATCGCGGTCATCTCCAGCTACGGCAGCATCCGCGCCTACCCCACCTATTCCAACCTCGGCTCGGCCAAGGCGGCCATCGAGGCCTGGGTGCGCTACATGGCGGTGGAGTTCGCCCCCTACGGCATCAACGTCAATGCCGTGAACGGCGGAATCATCGAGACGGAGTCCTCGGCCTTCTTCTACAACGTGGCCGGCATGCCGCCGCTCTCCAAAGTGTTGCCCAAGGTGCCGGCGGCGCGGATGGGTACCGCGCAAGAGATCGCCGACGCCGTGGCCTTCCTGCTCGGGCCTGAGTCGTCGTACATCACCGGGCAGACGCTGATCGTCGACGGCGGGCTGAGCGTCGTCGCACCGCCCTTCTTCGACGACGCCACACCGCCGCTCGCGCTGCCGCGGCGTAACGCCGAGGAGCCTTCCGCCTCGCGTGTTTGATGCCGCGCTGCGCCGGGGGGAGATCGGGAGGCTTGCGCTCCCCAATCGCATCATCATGGGCTCGATGCACCTGGGCATCGAGGCGGAGTCGAAAGACGGCGCGGCCCTGGCCGCCTTCTACGTCGAGCGCGCGCGCGGCGGCGCGGGGCTCATCGTCACCGGCGGCTCTGCCGTCAGCCGCGTCGGTGCCGGCGGCAGGCACTACAGCTTCGTCAACGAGCCAGAAGACGAGCGCAAGCTGCGCCGCGTCGCCGAGGCGGTGCACCAGGCCGGCGGGCGCATCGCGCTCCAACTCTTCCACGCAGGCCGCTACGCCTTTCAGGAGTCGTTCGGCCTGCAGCCGGTCGCGCCGTCGCCGCTCGCCAGCAAGTTCTCGCGCGCCCGGCCCCGCGAGCTGAGCGACGCCGAGATTCGCGCGATCATCCAAGAGTTCGCGCACGGCGCCGAGCGTGCAAGCGCCTACGGCTTCGACGCGGTCGAGGTCATGGCATCCGAAGGCTACCTGCCCAATCAATTCATCTCGCCGCTGACCAATCGCCGCGACGATACCTGGGGCGGCGATGCGCCGCGGCGCATGCGCTTCGGCATCGAGCTCCAACGCGCCATCCGCCGCGCCGTCGGCCCCACGTACCCCGTCATCTTCCGCATCTCGGGCGCCGACTTGATGGAGGGCGGCACGCCGCACGCGGAGATCCTGGCCTACGCCGCCGCCTTGGCACGCGAGGGCGTCGATGCCATCAACGTCGGCATCGGCTGGCACGAGTCCTCGGTTCCGACCGTGCAGGGCATGGTACCACCCGGCATCTGGATTCGCTTCGCTCGCGCCGTGAAGGGCGCGGTGGGCGGACTGCCCGTCATCGCCAGCAATCGCATCAACAGCTTGGAGATGGCCGATCGCGTGCTGGCCGAGGGGGGCGTCGATTTCATCTCCATGGCGCGCCCGTTCTTGGCCGACGCTCAGATCGTCGCCAAAGCTCTCCGCGGCGAGCCGCATTTGGTCAACACCTGCATCGCCTGTAATCAGGCCTGTATCGACCGCTCGCTCTCCGATGCCGCCGTCTCCTGCATGGTCAACCCGCGCGCGGTTCGCGAGTTGGAGCTCCGCGAAGAGCCCGC
>JAGWST010000047.1 GCA_028869325.1 bacterium
AAGCGCGCGTGCGCGAGGAGACTGGGCTCACTCTTTCGGCGGGCGTGGCCGGCGGCAAGATGCTGGCGAAGATCGCCAGCGACGACGGCAAGCCGGACGGCTTGATGGTGGTTCCCCTCGGCACCGAGGCGGCCTACCTGGCCGAGAAGCCCGTCGCGCGGCTGTGGGGCGTCGGGCCGAAGACGGAGCGCAGGCTGCGCGAGCTGGGCATCGAGCGCATCGCGCAGGTTGCCGCGCTCTCCGAGGAGCGGGCGGTGGAGCTGTTCGGGCGTGGCGGAGTCGCCTTCCGGGAGCTGGCGCTGGGCATCGATGAGCGCCCGGTGGTGGAGGACGACGAAGTTCGCTCGATCTCCAGCGAGGAGACGTTCGAGTACGACGAGCGCTCACCGGGCGCGCTGCTGCACGTGCTGCGCGCGCAGTCCGAGGAGTTGGAGGAGCG
Source organism: bacterium (assembly GCA_028869325.1). Lineage (GTDB taxonomy): Bacteria > Vulcanimicrobiota > Vulcanimicrobiia > Vulcanimicrobiales > SCRA01 > SCRA01. The sequence goes on from JAGWST010000047.1 coordinate 440, forward strand.
GCTGCGCAAGCGCGATCTGCGCGCCTTCACCGTTGGCGTGAAGGTCAAGCTGGCCGACTTCAGCGTGCTCGGACGGCAGACCACGCTGGTCCAGCCGACGGATCGCGCCGGCGTCATCTACGGCGCGGCGGCCTTCTGTCTGCGGCGTGCCGCGCTGCAAGGGCGTGCCGTGCGTCTGATCGGCACGCGCGTCGCGGGATTAGTGGAGCGTCCACCAGAGCAGACCTCGTTCTTCGCCTCCCGCGGCGTGTAGCGGCGGAGCTCGACAGGCGACTAGATGTGGTCGGTCGACCAGAAGGCATCGGCCGCGGCGTGCAGCAGCCCATTGGCGTGCTGCTGCCAGAGCATCTGCGCCGTGCGCGAGAGCGGCGCAACCATGAGCACGGTGCTGCTGCGGCGCTTGACGCTGCCGCGCGGTAGCGAGCCGCGCTCCGGCTCCGGCGGCAGCCAACCCGCCACCTTGCCCAAGTCGCCGATGGCGGCCGAGAGCAGGGCGGGGAGCAGCTCCTCGTGGCCGTCCAGCGCGCCCATCTCGTCCAGGACGTAGGCGTCGCGGCGCGGCTGACGCCATCCCTTGACGTAAGCGCGCACGATGCGCCCCTCGCGCACCACCAGCCGCACCGGCTGCGCGTAGCGGTTTCCCGGCGAGGCCTCCGCTTGGCGCTCGCGCAGGCGCACGGCATCCCAGAGCACCGGCGTGCGTACCAACGAGAGCGACCGCCGCGCCGCTCCCGCGTCGTAGCACTTGCGCACGCCGGCGATGTCGGCGTCCGCCATCGGCGCGACGGCGGCTCGCCCGCGTGCCAGCGAGGAGGCGCGCACGGTGAAGCTGCGCGAGGGAAGCGCGATGAAGCCGAGCCGCTCGTAGAACGTTGGATGGATGTCGGAGAAGAGATAGGCCAGATCGCTGCCTTCCGCGCGCTCGCGATCGAGAAAGGCGCCGAGCATCAACGAGGCCAGCCCGCGACCGCGTTCGCTGGGCATCGTGAAGACGGCGCCGATGCCGACGGCGCGCAGGCGGCGGCCGGCCCACGTCGCCTCGCGGGCATAGCGCTTGCAGCAGCTCACGACGGCTCCGCGCTCGTCGCGCACGCCTTGGAACGAGAAGTGGCGCTTCCCGTACGAGGTAGCGGCGAACTCCGCCAGATCGGCGGCGTACTGCTCGTAGCTGCGCTGGTCCGCCCAGAGCTTGAAGGTCTCGGGGAGAACCTGCGTCGCGACCTCATCGCGCCGGAGCTCCACGAGATGGAGCAGCTCATCCGGTTGCGGCAACGGGTCCATCGTCATGGCTCCCAGGTTTGCGTTACGTCGCGAACGCCCTCTTCGCGAGCGACGCGCATCTCTTCCAATAACTCCGGATTACGCCGTGCGCGTGTGGCCCTGCCGTAGGCGGTGACGAAGAGAAGCGAGCGAGCGCGCGCACGTACCGCATCGAAGAGCGAGCGTTCGCGCGAATAGTAACGCTCGGCCAGACGTTGGCGTACGGAGTACCAGGCGAATTTCGCCGTCTCGGGGCCGCCGCCGTCTTCGAGATTCTCGCGTGCGACGACGCCGTACTGTGCGCTGAAGTAGAAGCTGGGCGGTGAGAAGTAACGCGGAAACGAGCCGGCGTGCGCACCGACCGCGAAGACCGCCTCGAACTCGTGGCCATATGCCTCCTCGGCGGCAAGCAAGGCGACTGCATCCGGCTCTAGGGGAAGATCGTGCGCAAGCGCCACGTCGCGCGCCGCG
>JAGWST010000048.1 GCA_028869325.1 bacterium
ATCCAGCCGTTGAGGTAGGCCCAAGGATCGTCCACTTCCCAATACGGTCCCGCGGCCTGGACCACGCCATCGGAGTAGCGCGGCGGAATCGTGATCGGCTCGTCTGTTGCAACCGCGGAGGCGTAGAGCTTGACGGTACGGCCATCGGGCGAGAGCTCGGTGAGCGTGAAGCGGAATTGTCCGCGCAGCGACTTTCCGCCGATGGTGAAGGGCGTCTTGATCCACGGAGTGGTCTCGCCCACGGCTAGGCGCAGCACGCGCTCCGCGACATCGGGCGACTCAGCGCGGATCTCGACGCCATCGTGCCGTCCGTCGGGGCCGCGGCGTAAGACGATCCGGAATCTCTTCTTGTCGTCGAGCGTGGCGGGGACGGCCACGCCGAACTCACCGCTCTCGATGTCGGAGGCCGGGATTCGAATTACCCTCCCCTGGACTTGATCGCAGGGTAAGGGCTCCGTCGAGAAGACGCACGACGGCGCGAAGTCATGAATCGGGAGGTAGTAGAAGCGGAATGGCGGGTTGATCGAGCCGGCGATCTGTACGCCGTTGATCGGAACCGCCGGCCACGTGACCGGCCAGTTCATCAGGACCGTCTTCTTGCCGACCTTCCCCGCCGCGTGCCAGAGCGTCTCCGCCTCCAGAAAACGGGTGTCGAAGCAGCTCCGGCACGTATCCAGCGGCTCTCCGGGCTCTTTGATCGTCAAGCTCGGGATCCCGGCGGTGCCGATCGCCGCGCCGCAGCTGATCGCGGCCCATGCCGGCGCGGTCAACGTCGGGAATGTCGTAATGTGGCGTGCATAGACGCCGCTCTGGTAGAGGCGCTGGAGATTGGGCAGCGCACCTTCGCTCATGAACGCTTTGACGAGGTCGGGCACCGCCGCGTCGAGGCCCAACATCACCATCTTCGACGGATGACCGTTACCGGTATGTGCGGACATGCTACACGTCCCTTCCTCTACACGAGCTGTTGGCGCCACTGCACGGACTTTTGCCGCGTCAAGGCCTGGAGGACTTCGACTCCATAGCCCGCGCCCAGGCCGCTGCACTTGAACGGCTCGGAGCTGGCTCCGGGCGCCTTGCCGCGCGGCGCATTGACCTTGAGCATGCCGACCTTGAGCTGCTGCGTCGCCTGCATGACTCGTGTGGCGCTGGTCGTGAGCACGATGCCCGCCAAGCCGTAGTCGGAGTCATTCGCGAGGGCGATCGCCTCGTCGAAATCGTCGAACGCCATGACGGGCGCGATCGGTCCGAACGTCTCCTCGCGCATGAGGAGCATATCGTGGTTCACGTCGGTCATGACGGTGGGAAGGTAGAAGAACCCTGGGCCGCTTATGCGCTTACCCCCGCTGACGAGTGTGGCGCCGCGCTCCACGGCTTGGGCAACGTGCATCTCGACTTTCGTCAACTGCACGTCGTCGATGAGGGGACCCATTTGGACGCCGTCTTCCAGACCGTTCCCAACCCGGTAGTCGCGGCTCAGCTGCGCAAGCCGCTCGACGAAGCGGCCGAAGATCGTACGATGGACGTAGACGCGCTCGGTCGAGGTGCAGATCTGCCCCGCGTTCGCAAAGCACGCATCGGCGGCAAACTTCACCGCTTGGTCGACGTCGACCGTCTCGTCGATGATCAACGGGTCCTTGCCGCCGAGCTCCAGGATGGCGCGCTTGGTCGTCGCGCCGATCGTTTGACCGATGCGACGACCGGTCCCCACGCTGCCGATGAACATTACCGTCTCGATCAGCGGGTGCCGAATCAGCGCATCGCCGGTCGTTGGACCGTCGCCTAGCAGCAGATTGCAGACGCCCGGCGGGAAGGCGTCGAAGCATGTGGTGACGATGAGTCGCGTCGCAAGGGGTGTCTTTTCGGACGGCTTCAGCACCACCGTGTTTCCGACGGCGAGGTTCGGGGCCACGGTCTCCATGCACAGTTGCAAGGGGAAGTTCCACGGCACGATGCACGCGCTGACGCCTCGCGGCTCCCAGCGCTGCATCACCAGCTCTCCGGCGTTAGCGGCCTGTACCCCGCTGCGAAAGTGAACGGCCAGCTCGCCATACTCTTCCAGCAGGGCCGCCGCACCGCGTACCTCAGCTCTTGCTTGCGCGAGGGGCTTGCCGTTTTCCAGCGTCAGGAGATGCGCGATGCTGGCCTCGTTGGCGCGGACCTTGGCGGCGGCTTCGTGAAGGTATTGACGCCGGCGATTGGGCGCAAGAGCCGCCCATGCGGGAAACGCCTCGGCTGCTGCCGTTACGGCCGCGCGGACGCCGGCTTCTCCCTCTACGGGAATGCTTGCCAGCACCTCCTCCGTCGCCGGATTGAGCACGGCGAGCAGCGTCTCCGCGCCGAACTGAGCGTTCGTATTTCCGATCCAGGATGGTGCGAGCGTAGCCTGTGCCTGCATGTTGCGAACCCCTCTGGCGGCGAAGCGAGCCGTGACGTGTTACGGAGTGTAACCCGAGTCTGGGACCACGCTAAGAAGGGATTGAGCCGTCTCTATAGGCGGGGAGACGTGCGCGAGTCAGGTGGGAGGAGTTATGGCTTCACACTGACTTGGTAGACGAATCGGTCGGAGCGAAAACGAGAGGGCCCGGCAAGCATCCGGAGACCGTCGACACCATAGCACTCAAGGCCGCGCTCCAAGAGCGGGGCGCCCTCGGCAATTTGAAGCAGTTGTGCCTCTTCAGCGGTTGCAGACGTCGCGAGGATGCGCATATCGGCGCGTACGACCGCGACGTTCAACTTTTCGCGCAGCAGGATCCATGTCGGCTGCGTCGCAAGGTCGGTATCGCTCAGCCGCTCCAGTAACGATGCCGCGATGTAGCGATCGTCGATACACACCGGCACGCCGTCGACGTAGCGCAGGCGGCGAAAGTATCCAATGGGCTCGCCGACCTCGAGCCCGAGTATCGACGCGGCCTGCGAATCGGCCTCTCGGATCCACCTCGCGATGACCGAGACCTGAACGTCTGCGCCTTGGATCCGCCACTCGTCGAAGAACCGCTCGATCGACTCCAACTGACCGTGAATCGGCGGGCTGACGACCAGCGTGCCCTTGCCGCGCTGCCTCTTGATGAGGCCCTCGTTGACCAGCGCGTCCAGCGCTTGCCGGACGGTCATACGACTGACCCCGAAGTGCGTCGCGAGCCAGCCATCGCTCAGCTCCACCTGATCGAGCCTCCCCTCGACGATGAGTCGTTGGAGCTGATCGTGGATTTGACCGTAGAGCGGCATCGGGGAGCTTCGGTCGATGGCCAACGGTGTACGCATGTCGAGTCGGACGGTCGCTTTCATGAATATCTAGAGTTCCGGTCTTTTAGAGAATTTCCTGTTGGCGTCTAAGATACACCTTCTCGCCGGCGATGTCTAGAGCAGTTGAGAAAATTGCCAAATGACGGCAGTCTCGTGAAATTTAGCGGGCTTCCTGGCAAGCGGGCGTCATCACAGCGGAGAGTAGGCACATCCCGGCAGTAAAGTATGGTACTCTGGACACCATGGTTCTCTAGATAAAAGGAGAAACTTATGCCCCTGGAAGGCCTCCGTATGAACGTCCTGGTCACCGGCGGGACGGGCCTCATCGGATCGCGGGTGGCCCGCCTGCTGGTCGCGACGGGACATAGGGCGGTGCTCCTGGACAACGCACCTCGCCCCCTGGACGCCGGCTCGACATCGTCTTCGATCGTCACCGAGCGCGCCAGCATCGAGGCGCTTCACGACGTCATTCGCATCATCAAAGCCCATGCGATCGACGTGATCGTGCATCTAGCGGGGATGCTGGGCGGAAGCAGCGAGGCCAACCCATTGACAGCGTCCCATATCAACGTGGTCGGCACGATGAACGTCTTCGAGGCCGCGCGTCTCTGCGCCGTCCGCCGGATCGTGAGCGCCTCCTCGATGGTGGTCTTTGGATCGGATGACGAGTACGGCACTCTCCCGATCACCGACGATTCGCCGCGCCTGGGCGCGAAGCGTGCACCCATGTACTCGGCCGGCAAGATCTATATGGAGATGGCCGCCGAGCTCTACCGTGAGCGTTATGGGGTGATGGTGGTCGGACTACGGCCGAGCATCGTCTACGGCGCGGGCCGAGAGTCAGGCGCCACCGCTTTTGCGTCGGAGCTCATAGAGAACCCGGCGCTCGGCAAGCCGGCACACGTGGCATCCGGCAATGCCTACGTGAGCATGGTCTATGTGGATGACGTCGCGGCCGCCTTCTGCGCGCTTGCGTTCGCGCCGGAGACGGCCTTTGAGCGGCACCGCTTCTTCAACACCGGCGGCGACCGTTGCAGGATCCGAGACATTGCCGACGCCGTGATGAACGTGATCCCGGGCGCCAGCATCACGGTCGAGTGCGGCGAAGAGCGCGACGTGATGGGCTACCCAAGCAGGATCGCGGACAATGCCTTGAGAGAAGAGGTTGGCTTTACGCGACGCTACACGCCGCTCGCGACCGGCATCGGCGCCTACATCGACGCGGTTCGAGGCGCCCGGGGTTGAAGGCTCCCGGCAGGCTGGGGCGATACCTCGTTGGCGGGAAAGTGTCGGAATCGAACCGACCAGCCCCCTTGCGAAGGCCTCCGCGGTTTTGAAGACCGGGTGAGCCACCAGGCCCATACTCTCCCATATTCGTCAATGGCTTATGCCACAAGGCTTTGCGACAAGCGCTAGATTTGCTTGGTCTGTCTCCACGTCGAGTGCCCCACATTTGGCCCACATTGGCTCAAGTCCCTGTCCGGGCCTTGAGGCGATCCATCGCCGCCTGCAGGTCGGTGTGGATGCCTTCCACCGCTTCGCGTTGGAGCTGGGGGACTAGGCGCCCATAAATGTTCAACGTCGTTGAAGCGGCACTGTGCCCAAGGATAGATTGGACTGTCTTCACCTCGGTACGCTTTGAGGGCAGCCACGTCGCCGCTGTGTGTCGCATCGCATGAAACGTCACGTTAGGAAGGCCCGCCCGTCTTAGTTCCCTTGATGGCAATCTCGCGTCCGGTGTGGCACATGGATGAGCGGATCGTAACCACGCCGTGCTGGAGGTCGAGATCGTTCCATTTGAGAGCGCAGACCTCGCCCCGTCGCGCTTCCGTCACCAGCGCAAGGGTGAATGGGCCGAGCCAGCGAGTACTTCTGCGGCTTGAAGCAGCCGCGCCGCCTGATCGTACGTCAGCGAAGCCGCCTCTTTCGTTGTACTCTTCGGTGAGTCTACGGCGTCGCAAACGTTGCGCCTGACGATCTGCATCCGCGCAGCCCACCGTAGGACGACGTGAAGCAATCGATGGACATGTAAGACGGTCGTCACCGCAAAACGAGGGGACGTCTCGGCATTCGGCCTGTCCGCTTTCACGGCGGAGCTGAGGTCCTAACGACGAAAGAGACTTCTTATGTAGCGCCACACAGTCTTCGCCCACC